>JBILBN010000129.1:0-3606 GCA_044353665.1 Chitinophagaceae bacterium
TTCTGTAGCATTTTCTAAACAATTGGGTGTTGCTGGATTATGACAAGTCTCTGGTTTTTTTTGATAAACTTTTGGATTGCTAATTTCACCGCTACATCGATCAAAATCAGCTACCATAAATTTACCTGGCATAACATCTGTTGCCACTATAGAATCTAATGTAAAACCAGCACTTCTTAAACAAACTGCATATTTAGTACCTTGGGCATTAAACATTATTTTTCCATTGTAATCAAGCCAACCTAAATTAAGAATTGGAAAACTTTGTACACCATAATTATAAATACTATCGGCAGTTACTAAAAATTTATAAACCATGTTGGTATCCCATGCTTGTTTAAACAGCCACCAATTTATCCCATCGCCATGTTTACATGCCATCATATTAGTTTTGTTTAATGCCACATTTTCTAACAATGGCACTCCTTTTTTCACCACTTTGCCAGCTCCATTATTAGCATTCATATCAATTTTATGGTATAACAATAAATCATAATTAACATATGTACCTGATGCAATTTTTGTATCCCACTCTACATCACTTACGGTGGGTGTAAACAAATAATATTGATGATTGGTGAAAGGTAAAAAAATGGATGATTGAGAGTAACCATTTGTTTCGTAGTAAGCTGCAAATTTAGATGGGGTTAGGCTATCGCCATTATCTATATAGTTCAAATCATTGTCATACAATTTAAAACCATCGGTAAACAATATTAAATTGCCATTAGAATCACAAATATTGCTACCTCCTCCAATCTGACCAGTAAGATGTGGGCTAGTAGTTTTTACAAAAGAGTCTGTAGTGGGTTTTTGAGTGCCATTAAAAATAATTTTATGTATGCCTGTTATCATTTCATTATCAAACAAAATAGTTTGCGTGTGAGCTACAATGCCCACACTCATGATTAGTATTATTAAAAAATATTTCTTCATACGTTTAAAATTATTCCACCACCAACTTTCTACTCACATTCCCAACCTTCAAATAATAAATTCCTCTACTCAAATTATGTACATCTATCTCATTTTCCTTAGTAGACAAAATTAATTGTCCGATAGAATTATACAACTCCTTGCGAACATCCGACATCCGACATCTGACAACTATTTTTGTTGAACTCGGATTTGGATAAACCTCAAACTCTTCTTTTGAAGAATAGTAAGAACTTACACCAACTGTTGCACAGCCAGGCAGCTTTCCTAAATGATAATTGGGCATACAGGGTAAAGCATCTACACCAATATTTTTAAAACGTAAATATTTAGGACTCCACCCACAAGCTGCACCTTTATTGTCAGGAAATAATATAGCACTCATAGCATTTGAAAAGCCATTCCAATTACCAACATATATTCTCCCATCGGGCCCAGGGTAAATGCTAGAGTAGGTTTGGAAAGCATTCCATGTTGTGTCCATTTCTGCAATTAATGACCATTGTGTATTTGTATCTGTATCCCATAAATCTAATTGTTTGATATTGCTATAATCAGTCACATAAATAAATCGTCCATTAGGAGAAAAACACAAACCTTGCGTAAAATTTTCTAAACAATTGGGTGTTAATGGATTATGGCAACTGGCTACTTTGCTTTGAAATACTTTAGGGTTACTTAATACTCCACTGCATCTATCAAAATCAGCAACAAAAAATTTACCTAAAACAGGTATATTATTTACAATTGCAGCTGAATCATATATTGACCCTGCTGTTCTAATACATGCTGCATATTTCGTTCCTTGTTGGTTAAACATAGTTTGCCCACTATAATCCCCCCAACCTAAATTAATAATTGGAAAACATTGAACACCATAATCATAAATACTATCGGCAGTTACCAAAAATTTATAAACCATGTTGGTATCCCAGGCTTGTTTAAATAGCCACCAATTTATACCATCGCCATGTTTACATGCCATCATGTTAGTTTTGTTCAGCACTACATTTTCTAATAAAGGCACTCCTTTTTTAACTACTTTTCCTGAACCATTATTTGCATTCATATCAATTTTATGGTATAACAATAAATCGTAATGAATACGAGTATTCGAAGCTATTTTTGTATCCCACTCCACATCACTTACAGTGGGGGTAAACAAATAATATTGATGATTGGGGAAAGGTAAAAAAAGGGATGATTGAGAGTAAATATTGGTTCCGTAGTAAGCTGCAAATTTAGGTGGGGTTAGGCTATCTCCATTGTCTATATAGTTTAAGTTATTGTCATACAATTTAAAACCATCTGTAAACAATATTAAATTGCCATTAGAGTCACAAATATTGCTACCTCCTCCAATTTGATCTGTAGGATGTGGGCTAGTAGTTTTCACAAATGAGTCCGTAGTGGGTTTTTGAGTACCATTAAAAATAATTTTATGTATGCCTGTTATCATTTCATTATCAAACAAAATAGTTTGCGTGTGGGCTACCAAGCCCACACGCATTAAAACCATTATTAAAAAATATTTGTTCATACGTTTAAAATTATTCCACTACCACTTTCCTACTCACATTCCCAACCTTCAAATAATAAATTCCTCTACTCAAATTATGTACATCTATCTCATTTTCTTTTGTTGATAAAACGAGCTGTCCGATAGAATTATACAACTCCTTGCGAACATCCGACATCCGACATCTGACAACTATTTTTGATGATGCAGGATTCGGATAAACCACCAACTGCTCACTGCCAATTGCCAATTCTTCTACTGCAACTGGTGCACAATTCACATTGCCATCGGGTCCCAATTCATAGTTTGGCATATTAGGAGGTGCTGTAATACCAAAGGCTGCTGTATTATCCAATCTAAAACATTTCCTACAAAACCCACATGCATTACCCTTTAAGTTAGGATTGTCTATAACACTTAATTGCTTTGCTGTACCTCCAATATATCCAATATAAATTCGTCCATCTACTCCATTTTGTACTTGACCATAATTTTGAAATTTAGCTAAAGTCGTATCAGCACCGTGTTTTATGTTTACCCATGCCAGGCTACTATCAGGTTGGGCATATTCAAACTGATAAATATTCCACCATTTGCTGATATATAAAAAATTGCCATTGGGTGAAAAACAAATACCTGAAGCTGCTGTATCTAATTTGCCTGCATTATCATAGGCAGGACTTGTGGTTGAATCAATAGGAATATTAAAAATTTTGGAATTACTTAATAAACCAGTACATCTATCAAAATCGGCTAAAAAAATTTTATTTACTTTCGATTGAACACTTACATATTTTGTGCCATCTTGATTAAATGCAGATTGTCCAAATTGATCTGCAAATCCGTATTTTGGTTGATTAAAACTTTGTAAATAAGGCCCATATATGGTATCTTTTGCTACTAAAAAACGATAAATGATATTCGTATCATAACCAACCGTTTTCAGCAACCACCAATCTCTACCATTGCTGTGTTTGCAGGCTTGCATCATGGTTTTAGGCATTTCAATATTGTTCAATAGTAATTTATCTTTTTGAACAACTTCACCCAATCCATTATTTTGGTTCATATCTACTACACAATACGAAATCATATCAAATGGTGCTTTTATAGAGGTACTACTTGTCCAATATTTTGAGTAGGTTGTATCA
>JBILBN010000130.1:0-3603 GCA_044353665.1 Chitinophagaceae bacterium
TATACAGTATACACCAACAGGTATTAGTGATTATGAAAATGGCATCACAAGCTACAACCAAGGAGATTACAGAAAATCGATCAATTATTTAGAACGTGCTTTTGAAAATGCAAAAAAATCGGAAGAGGAAGATATCGAATATTACTTGGCCATGTCTTACCTAAAAATTGGTAAAGAAAATAAGGCTGAAAAATTATTTAAAAAATTAATGTCAAGTTCAAAATACAAACTAATTATTTCAGACCAACTTAATAAAATAAAAAAGTAGAATCGTTTGATTCTACTTTTTTCACGCTAATTAAACGTTCGTTTTTTATCGCATCAAATTATCTACATGCTCAGTATTTAGCAAATAATATACCCCAGCTAGAATAACTAAAATTAAAATAACGGCTAAAAAAGTAATCGTTCTTTTTTGAGCAGTGTTTACAGCAGCCATTTTATGCATTTCACCTAAACGATTTACCGTAGTTTCCATTTTATTAAAAGCTGTTTCACCTTTAATTATATAATCATAAGCTCCATTTCGCATACTGTCTAGTGCAATATTGATATTATCTTGACCTGAAAACATAATCACTTTTGTTTCAGGACTTAACTGTTTTATTTCTTTTAAAACTTCAACTCCATTTTTTGCATTTGGATCAGATGAACTTAAATGGTAATCTAAAACAACGATTTCAGGCTTTAGTTTTTTTACATCAGCCATTGCATCTTCGCCATTTTCATAGGTTTTCATTTCAAAAATATAGCGTTCTTTTAAATAGTCTTTAATCATTTCTGTTTGCACAGGATCATCGTCAATGACAAACATGAAACGAACACTTTCTAACATAATATTATCTTCAGCCATAAAATTATTTTTTTGTAAAATACAACGATTAATTTAAACAACAAAATTACAAAAGGATTCCTTAAAAATTAAAATGAATATTATCATATTTTTTGAAAGTAAATTGCTTTTACCTTTGTATTAATTAAAATACAAAATTATGAATTCAATACTAGTTCCTACCGATTTTTCCAAAGTGGCAGATAATGCACTGAATTATGCTATTTCAATGGCAGATTATTATCAATTAGACATCATATTATACCATGTAGTGCAAATGAGTGCACCAGATGTTGCTGAACAAATCCATCTTGATTTTATACCCGAAGTAACTGAAAAAGCTAAAAAGGAATTAACTGCAAAAGCGACAAATCTAAAAAGTTTATATCCAAAAATTTCATTTCACACAAAAGTGGAATATGGTTTATTTTTAGAAAGTTTAAAAAAGACTTGTGAAGAATTAGGTCCTATTAGTATAATTATGGGCATTAGTGGCGATGGTCAAGGTATCGATAAAATTATTGGTAGCAATGCCCTCAACGTTATGACAGAATTAAAATTCCCATTAATTATTGTACCTAAAAATGCTACTTTCAAACCAATTGAGAATATTTGCTTTGCTTGTGATTTAAAAAATGTATTAAGTTCTACTCCAATTGTAGCATTGAAAGCTTTTTCTAAATTATTTAATGCAACTGTGCATATTTTAAATATTGATTATAAAAATAAAAATTTCACTCCAGATACGCAAAATGATTTAGCAATTTTAAATGATATGGTAGACAATATCAAACATGAATTTCATTTTATTGAAGATGATAACGTACAGCATGCAATTGATCATTTTGTAAATGATAATAAAGCAGATATGTTAATTATGCTTCCTAAAAAGCATTCATTCTTTGCAAGTTTATTTCATAAAAGTCAATCAAAAGAAATGGCATACCATAGCCATATTCCTTTATTGGCTTTGCATCAAGATTAATAACTTATCGTTTTATAAATGACAAATGCCATCTGAAATCAGATGGCATTTTTATTACTTTTAATCAATGAAATTAAAACTTACTAAATTTCAATGTTGAAATTGTTTTACCAGCATTTAATTGAATAGTATACACTCCGTTAGCTAATTCTTTTACAGAAATTATAGTTGATTTTGAAGAAGCATTTAATTTTATTTCTTTCACTATCGCACCAAAAATATTTAAAATTATAATGGTTTCAATAGCATTCGTTGCAGAAACTATAGTTAACTCATTCGATGTAGGATTCGGATAAATTGAAACTGACGCATTGTGTTTAACATCATTAATTCCTAAAGGGTACACCATAATCGTTTGTGTAATCGTATCCGTTTTACAAGGACCGTCCACGATCATCGTAACTGTATAAGTTCCTGGTGCAGAAAATGTGTATGTTGGATTTTGATTCATGCTCGTATTTCCGTCGCCAAAATCCCAAGCCCAAGCTGTAGAACCTGTGGTGCTATCCGTAAATGTATACGTATTGCCTACATAAGAATATCCAAAATTAGAATTTTGAGCAGGTAATGCTGTAATAGCAATTGAATCTGTTGAACTACAACCAGCTTGATTTGTAACAGTAACCGTTAATGTAATATTTGCATTGACTACAATTGTATCTCTTCTCGTGGTAATCCCATTGCTCCAAGCATATGTGTTTGTATTTGCACCAGGACCTCCTCCTTGAATAGGGTTTAATATAACTGTTGAACCAGCACAAACAGATGTAGAAGGAGTAGCAGTCATCATTAATACAGGAGGATTTGCTAAAATAACATTTACAGTAGCAGTAGCTGAGCATCCAATTGAATCTATTCCTGTAACTGTATATTGTGTAGCAGCAGTTGGAGTAGCAGTAACCACATTACCAGATGTTGTATTTAAACCTAAAGCAGGTGACCATGTGTACGAATTTGCACCCGTTGCGGCTAATAACGCACCTGAAGTAGCCCCATTACAAACAGCAGCAGTTGAAGGTGATACCAATACTAAAGGAACGGGATTTATTGATACTTGAATACTGTCGGTGTTGGTAGTGTATGATAACCCAGAATTTGCACAAGCAACAATGCATTTTATAAATGTTTTGGTTGATAAATTTCCAGTAGTAACTGCAGCTGAATTACCAGCAAACACAGTCCAAGGGCCAGTAAACGAATTTGACATTTGCCAAGAATAAGAAATACCTGAACCTAATATTGGGGTAGAAAGTGACAAATTAGAAGTTCCTGATCCACCACAAATTAAAGGCGTTGCATTTACGATATTTCCTACATTTGGAATACCAGTGCATGGCGTAGGAAATTCCTCATAAGAAACATCATCAATCGTAGTGTTAGCCCCTTGGTTTACCCCTAAAGTGTTTTCACAATTTCCTTGAAAAATAATATGAGTTGTCATATTTCCTGTATATGAAGCAGGAATGGCAAATGAATAATTATACCAATCATTTACAACCTGAATATCTGGTATCATGTACGTTCTGTTACGAGCAACTGTACCTATTTTTACTGCATTGGCATCAATACTATCTGTATTATTTACATAAACAGTTATACTGTCAAAATTTGCATTTAAATCATCACGATACATCCAGAAACTAACACTTGTAGCTGTAGCGCCTCTGTTAGAATAGTCAATGGATTTTGTAACGAGTTGTTGTGTAAAACCAGCTGTTCCAGAACGACTTCTGAAACGAGCCATTGCTGCTCCACTGTGAGGAGTTACTGTTGGAAAAGTGCTTGT
>JBILBN010000070.1:0-12010 GCA_044353665.1 Chitinophagaceae bacterium
AAATGTATGAGTTTAATAGCTCGTTTTGTTTGAGTGCTAATTTCAAATTATTATTGGGCTAGATAGATTTTTTAGTAAATGTAAAATTACAGTCGTTAAATCATTTTTAATTCCTAATCAGCTATGTAATATGAATGTACGATTTTTGCCGTACTTTTACAATCTTGATTTCTAAAAGTACGATACAAAAAATTAATGACACGGCTGAGGTTTTGGACGTGATAGGTTCGTTTATCAAATTAAAAAAAAGGGGGGCTAATTATTTAGGCAATTGTCCTTTTCATAATGAAAAAACACCTTCCTTTACGGTCTCTCCTTCAAAAGGTATTTATAAATGTTTTGGATGTGGTAAAGCAGGCAATGTAATTACGTTTGTGCAGGAACATGAAAAGCTTTCTTATCCTGAAGCGTTAACTTGGTTAGCAAAACGGTATAACATTGAAATAGAGGAAACCGTTCAGAGTAAAGAAACCATCGAAAAACAAAAAATTGAAGAGAGTTTACGAATCATTAATCAATATGCTACAACATATTTTTCGGAGCAACTTAAAAACACGGAAGAAGGACAAATGATTGGGCTTTCTTATTTTAAACAACGTGGTTTTAGAGATGACACTATTGAAAAATTTCAATTGGGTTATTGTTTAGAAGATAGATATTTGTTGGCTGAAGATGCTATTAGCAAAGGATATAACAAGGAATTGTTAGTGAAAGCAGGTTTGGTTTACGATAGAAATGATAAACTTCAAGCAATTTATCACGGACGGGTTACGTTTCCGATTCATAACCAAAGTGGAAGAGTGATTGGTTTTGGTGCTCGGATTTTAAAATCGAATGACAAGGCTCCTAAATATATTAACACCCCAGAAAACGAAATTTATTATAAAAGCAAAACGCTTTATGGCATTTACTTCGCTAAAAATTTAATTAGCAAAGAAGATGAATGTTTATTGGTAGAAGGCTATACAGATGTAATTTCATTGCATCAAGCTGGAATAGAAAATGCAGTGGCTAGCAGTGGTACTTCGTTAACTGAAGAGCAATTAAAATTAATAAAAAGGTATACTAAAAACCTTACTATATTATATGATGGAGATGCAGCAGGTATAAAAGCAGCTTTGAGGGGATTAGATATGGCTATTGAGCAAGGCCTAAATGTTCAGGTCGTTTTATTGCCTGATAACCATGACCCGGATAGTTATGTTCAAAAAGTGGGTGTAGAGGAGTTTAAAATTTATATAAAAAACAATAAGAAAGATATCATTCTTTTTAAATTAGAAGCTTCGCTTAAGGAAGCTAAAGATGATACCATTAAGAAGTCTGAATTAATTAATGATATTGCCGACACTATTTCTAAAATAAATAAATTAGAAGAATTTAGTAAACAACAAGATTATATTAGACGTTGTGCTCAATTATTGCAAATTGAAGAAGCTGGTTTGATTTCTTTAGTGAACAAAAAAATTAGAGATAAAGTTGTTAAAAATGATTTTGCGAATAAACAAGTAGCCGATGAACTTGCTTTAAAAGCTGAACCTCAGCAAAACCAGGAGCAGCAAATAGTAACCGATTTGTTACAAAAAGATTATTTGCAAGAAAAAGGTTTAATAAGAATACTTATTGAACATGGCAAACAACCTTTTGATGAAACCTATAATGTGGCAGATTATATTCGTAATAGAGTTGGGAATAATGATTTTGTAAATGTTGGTTGGCGAACTGTTTTTGATTTTTTTTACAAAACACTGGATACTAGTCTTGAATATCCTGATTCGAAAACATTTACTTATCATGATGATGAACAAATAAGAAGCTTTAGCATTGAAGCATTGTACTTTCCATATGATTTAAGTCCAAATTGGATAGAAAAACATCAAATAGCCACACCTACAAAAGATTCATTGTATGTAGATGATGTAAACCATACTGTTAATTTTTTTATGCTCCGTAAAATTAGAAATTTATTTAATTCCTATGCTGAGGAGCTAAGTAAGGTTACTCTATTAGACGAAGAGTTGATTTTACAACGCTCTTGGGCCGAATTAAAAAGAATGGAGATTGAACTTCTTAATAATTACAAAACAGTAATGGTAAGATAAATAAAAAATGTTTACGTATAGATTAATAACTAATTCCTAAGTGCACCTGAAATATTTGGTTAGTCCAAACTTCGTATGTATTAATTGTATTTAAATTATTTAATCCTACTATAATTCTTGCACCCATATTCAATTTTAATGAATGTGAATCGCCACCAGATTGATACCAAAAACCACCAATAAAATTATAATTATTATTATTTAATATTTTAATACCACTTTCAAGCAGCTCACTCTTATCTACAACAGATACATTTGCACTGTATTGAGGACCTATTTGCAACCAAAACTTTTGAGTCAATTTTATATTTAATAAAATTGGCAATGAAATTGTTTGAAACCTGAAATTACCAACCGTTAAACTATCATTAATACGTTTATAATACTGTTTATATAAGCCATAAAAACTAGAGTCGGTAGTGATTTCATTTTGAGTCCATACGGTTTCTAGTTGTAAGCCAATTCTATGTTTATTTAAATTAATAAAAGCCCCTACTTGTGGACCTGTTGAATAAACATTTTTCAAGCCGTCTCCATTCATTTTTTGGGCTTGTAATCCTCCTTTTAAACCAAATGATAAATCTAATGCCGCTACAACATATGTTGAGAAAATAAAGGATAAGATTAAAATACTTTTTAATAGAAAACGATTATTCATAATACAAAAATAAACATTTAATTGACTTTTTTTATATAATATAAGATTCTGTATCAATTTTCAAATTGCTATATAGCATTCCAAGTGTACATTTGCAAAAATCTTAATATAGAAATGATTTTATCTGATAAAAAAATATTACAAGAAATAGAAAAAGGAACGATTAAAATTGTGCCATATCATAGAGACTGTTTGGGCAGCAACTCATACGACGTGCATTTAGGAAAGCACTTAGCAACCTATGTTGACAGAGAATTGGATGCTAAAAAGCACAACACCATCAAACATTTTGATATTCCAGAAGAAGGATATGTATTAGAACCAGGAGCTTTTTATTTAGGCGTTACGGATGAATATACTGAAACTCATGAACATGTTCCCTTTTTGGAGGGCAAATCGAGCACAGGTCGCTTAGGTATTGATATACATGCAACAGCTGGAAAAGGCGATGTAGGATTTTGCGGCAATTGGACGTTAGAAATTTCAGTGAAACAACCTGTAAGAGTATATGCAGGAATGCCTATTGGACAATTAATTTATTTTCCTGTAGATGGAGAAATTGAAGTAAAATACAATAATAAAGCTGGTGCAAAATACAGTGGGCAAATTAATAAACCCGTTGAAAGCATGATGTGGAAGAATAGTTTTTAGTTTTGATTTTTTAGTTATTTAAAACTCAAAAATATTTAACTCAAACGCTACACTAATAAATAACTAAACTTAAAAAAATAAATAAAATGAAAAAATCAAGCATATTCGCATTAGTTATTATTGCTGTTGCATTAGGATTTATATTAAGCATGGTAGGGGATTTTAGCAGTTATGAAACTTTTGCAACTGCTGAAACAAAACCAGGCAAAGAGTATCAAATTATTGCCAAGTTGGATACCATAAATAATAAAATGGAATATGATCCAATAAAAGATCCGAACCATTTTGTTTTTTTTGCAAAAGATGATGCAGGCGCTGTAAAAAAAGTAAATTTCACAGGTACAAAACCGCAAGATTTTGAACGCAGTGAAAAATTAACGATGACAGGCACAATGGAAAATGGAGAGTTCAAATGCAACAAGATTTTAATGAAATGTCCATCCAAATACAAAACAGATCAAGTTGCCTTGGGAACGAAAAGCTGATTTCAAGAAACTGTTGACAGCAAAATGAATTAAAATTTGAAAATCAAAAACTAAAAACTAAAAAAATTGAGTACCACCTTTTTAAACGAACATTTATTACCAGGAAAAATTGGACAGTTTTTTGTAATTCTTTCTTTTGTAGCTTCCATTGTTTCCGCAATTGCATTTATGGCATCCACCAATTCTAAATTATTGGAAGGTCAACAAAGTTGGAGAAAAATAGGGCGCACCTCATTTGTCGTTCACGCAATTTCTGTTTTCTCTATTTTTGGAATATTATTTTATATTATTTTCAATCATTATTTCGAATATAACTATGCTTGGGCGCATTCAAGCAAAGCTTTGCCTTTCAAATATTTATTATCTTGTTTTTGGGAAGGGCAAGAGGGCAGTTTTTTATTATGGTCGGTATGGCATGCTATATTAGGAATATTTCTTTTATTTAGAAAAAATAAATGGGAAACACCCGTGATGTCTATTGTCAGTTTGGTTCAAATTATATTGAGCTCAATGTTAATTGGATTACATTTTTTTGGAGAAAAAATAGGAAGCTCCCCTTTTCTTTTATTGAGGGACCAAATGAGCAATGCACCCATTTTTTCACAACCTAATTATTTAGATTTTATTCAAGATGGAAATGGTTTAAACCCTTTGCTACAAAACTATTGGATGGTGATTCATCCTCCTATATTATTTTTAGGGTTTTCAGCTACCCTATTTCCTTTTGCATATTCATTAGCAGCACTTTGGAAAAATGATTATGAGGACTTAACTCCTTCCCTTTTGCGCTGGTCTGTTTTTAGTGGAATGGTTTTAGGAACTGGCATTATGATGGGTGGTGCTTGGGCTTATGAGAGTTTAAATTTTGGAGGATATTGGGCTTGGGATCCTGTAGAAAATGCATCGTTAGTTCCTTGGATTATCATGATAGCTGGAATGCATACTACTATGATTTATAAAGCCACAGGATACTCCTTAAAATCTACGTTGTTGTTTTTTATATTCTCATTTTCATTGGTTTTATATTCTACATTTTTAACCCGTACGGGTATTTTAGGAGAAACGTCTGTTCATGCATTTACCGGTGAAGGACAATCCATATTTTATCATTTAATTTTCTTTGTATTTTTATTTTTAGGATTAGGTCTATTCTTATTTTTTAAAAATTTCAAAAAAATACCCGACCATAAAAAAGAAGAGGAAGCACTTGCCTCAAGAGAATTTTGGATGTTTATTGGCGCCTTGGTTTTAATGATTTCAGTAGTCCAAATTACGTACACAACATCAATGCCGGTATGGAATAAAATGTTTGGAACAAAATTAACCATTACAGACCCAATAACGCATTACAACAAAATTCAAATTTGGATAACTTTGATTGTATTGTTTGGAACTGCGTTAATTCATTTTTTGAAATTCAAAGACAGTAACATAAAAGAGGTTGCCAAAAGAATCGCCATTCCTGTAATCATTTCTTTAGCTTTTACTATTCTTATTGCTTACTTACAAGATTTTACAAGGTTTCCTTTTCAATTATTTTTATTTGCATCTATACTTACTGTTGTCGCCAATTTGTTTTATATCATTAACGCAATAAAATGGAAAGCGATTAAATGGGGAGGCTCCATTGCTCATATTGGTTTTGGATTGATGATGATCGGTATTTTAATTTCGGGATACAACAAACGAGTTATTTCCATAAACCGCTTAGGAGTAGATTTTGAAATGGGAAAGAAAACAAAAGAAGAAAATAAAAAAGAGAGCCGAGAAAATATATTGCTGTTTAAAAATATACCCGTAACAATGAATGGCTACTATTTAACCTATTTAGGAGATACCGTAGCAGAACCGAATCACTATTATAATATTCAATTTGAAAAAAGAGAAAACGATACAGGAAGAGTAACTGAGCAGTTTATATTGAAACCGAATGCCCAAATAAATCCTAAAATGGGATTGGTTTCTAGCCCAGATACAAGGCATTATGTTACACACGACATCTTTACTTACATTACATCCACTGTCGACAAATCAAAAAATAAAGACACAACAAGTTATCAGTCAAAAAATGTTAAAATTGGAGATAGTATTTATTTTTCGAATGGTTACATACTATTTAATGGATTTGAAACCTCTGTAGTGAATAAAAATTATACGGCTCAAACAGGAGATATTGCAGTAGCTGCGAATTTAGAAGTGCATGATTTAACAGGTAAAATATTATCCTCAAAACCGATTTATGTGATCAGAAATCAAGAAGAAGTATTAATAGAAGACACGATAAAAGAGTTTACCTTGTTTACAAGATTGTCTAAAATACACCCTGATAATGGAACTGCGGTTATTGATATTAAACAACCAAGCGCAATGAACGATTATGTGATTATGAAAGCTATCCTTTTCCCATATATTAACGTCTTGTGGATTGGAACATTTATTATGATTATCGGATTTGGAATCAGTCTTTTCAAGAGATATTCTATAAATAAATAAATTTCAAAAAAAAATTATATATTTACACTTGTTGAAAACGTATTTTATTATGAAAAAAATAATCATTACATCTTTAAGCACCTTATTATTATTTAGTGCAGTATTATTTAATGCTTGCGAACCCGATGTATGCAAAAACGTAAGCTGTGCTTATGGAGGAACTTGCAAAGACGGAAGCTGTTTGTGCCAAACTGGTTATGAAGGTGAGCACTGTGAAACGGTTACCCGAGAAAAATTTAAGGGTATTTGGAATGTTAATGAAGATGGAACAATAACCCCTGTGGCGCAATATGCCATTAGTATTGAAAATGGAGCTAAAATAAATGAAGTGAAAATCATTAATTTTCAAAATAAATTTACAGAACCTGTAATAGGCATTGCTTATAAAGATACCCTAACGGTTCCATTGCAAACTTTTTCAAACGGATATAATGTAGAAGGCTGGGCAACTATAACAGATACCAACCCTTTAAATCAACATTATTTTCAACATGCTACTATGAATTTTTATTACAAAGTGACTGATAACAACGGATTCATCAATGAATTTGGCACTGGTTCAGCATTGCCTTCCTTGTGGAGTAAATAATTTTGCTTTTAAATACTTAAAAATCCTTGCCATAAAAAGCAAGGATTTTTTATTTCCTATTTAGGATAAAATAGTATTCATTATCAATATCGTATTTACAAAAAAAAACCTGTACATGAATTTTAATTTTCGCGCTTAATATCTACGAATTATCTTTACACAATGAACATTTTTTCTCAATCAAAACCATTTATTATTGCAGGCCCTTGTGCTGCAGAAGATGAAGAACAAATGCAAAGCATTGCTCATTCTTTTAAAGAGTCTTCAATAAATATGATTAGAGCAGGGGTTTGGAAACCCCGATCTAAGCCTGGTTTTTTTGAAGGAAGAGGAGAAATTGCATTAAAATGGTTGCAAACGGTGAAAGAAATTTCAGGCAAACAGGTATGCACTGAAATAGCCAATCCAGAACAAATTGAGTTAGCGCTGAAATATAATTTAGATGCTGTTTGGATAGGTGCAAGAACTACTGTAAACCCTTTCGTGGTACAAGAGCTAGCAGATGCTTTAAAAGGCTGTAAAATGCCTGTTTTAGTTAAAAACCCAATAAATCCAGATATTGAACTTTGGAGTGGTGCAATAGAACGAATTCAAAAAGCGGGTATAGAAAACATTGCAGCCATTCATCGAGGATTTTCATCCTACGACTCCACCTCAAAATATAGAAATAAACCGAATTGGGCAATTCCGATTGAACTAAAACGTAGGTATAAAGAACTACCTATATTTTGCGATGCTAGTCATATTTGCGGCAATATTGAACTAATTCCGAGCATTTCTCAAAGGGCTTTAGATTTAGATTTTGATGGGTTGATGGTAGAAACACATCCCAATCCTGTAGCGGCATTGAGCGATGCAAAGCAACAAATAACGCCCACTGCCCTATTTGATTTAATCTCGAAATTAATCATTCGTGAACCAATAGACGGATCTTCACAAGACGAAATTGAACACATCAGACAAATCATAGATTCTTTAGATGCCGAAGTTGTAGATTTAATTGGTAAACGAATGGATATCGTAAAATCATTGGCTATTTTAAAAAACAAAAATAATATGCCAATTTATCAAGTAGATAGATGGTCTGAAATTATTGAATCAAGAACAAATTGGGGAAAAAAAAATGATTTGGATGCCGAATTTTTATTGAAGTTATTTGAATTAATTCATGATAAATCCATCAAAACCCAAATACAAATCAAAAAATAATCCCTCTGTTTGTTTAAAATCATGAATGTTCTTTAATATTGAATTATATTTGACTTTAGACAAAAAACGTTCATCATTAAAAAATTAAACTTTGGCATTAGAACATCACAGTAATCATAAAATGCGTTTTGACCAACAAGTTGACAACTCACTAAATTATGTTTTACCATTTATAGAAAAAACATTGGCTATAAAATCAGGCACAAAAATACTTGAAATTGGATGTGGTGAGGGAGGTGTTTTAAAACCTTTTATTGACAGGGATTGTGCGTGCTTAGGTGTTGACTTAGATAAAATCAGGATTGAGTTAGCACACAATTTCTTACAAAATGAGATCGCTTCAAATAAAGCTAATTTCCTTTTGAAAAATGTGTACGACGATGATTTTCAAACTAAGTATAAAAACTATTTTGATTTGATCATTTTAAAAGATGTAATAGAACATATCCCTAATCAAAATGATTTTATTCCTTTTCTGAAAATTTTGTTGAATGAAAATGGACAAATATTTTTTGGGTTCCCCCCTTGGTATATGCCTTTTGGAGGACATCAGCAAGTTGCACATAAAAAATGGACCTCAAAATTGCCATATTATCACATTCTACCAATGCCAATTTACAAAGCAATTTTAAAGTTAGCTGGCGAAAATAAAGATAAAATTACTGAATTGGTTGAAATTAAAGAATGTGGTATAACAATAGAAAAATTTGAACGTATAGCAAAAGCTTCTGGATTTAATATCATAAATAAGCAATGGTTTCTGATAAACCCTATCTATAAATTTAAATTTGGATTAAAACCAAGAAAACAATTCTGGCTTTTTGGTGGAATCCCTTTTGTTCGAAATTTTTTGACTACTTGTGCTTATTACACAATTCAAAAACATTAACAATAACACTACAAAGTAAATCTTTACTTTCACACAGTTTTCACATTTCTTTTTGATCTTTACGCATAATTAAAAGTCTATAAAAAGACATAAAAAATATTCATGAAAAAAATATTCATTACAGCAAGTTTACTCTTTATTACTCTTTTTTCAAATGCTCAAGGCGATGCTAAAGCAAAAGCTATTTTAGACAAAGTGAGTGCCAATGTAAAATCGCTGAAAGCATTAAAAGCAAACTTCTCCATCACTATAACAGGTGCTAAAACAAAACCTCAAACAAAAAGTGGAACGGTGAACATGAAAGGCAACAAATACTTTATCACACTTTCTGGTCAAGAAATTTATTGTGATACAAAAACTATTTGGACCTATATGAAAGAGAGCAATGAAGTTCAAATAAATAGTTTTGATCCAAATGAAAACACATTTACTCCGTCAAAATTATTTACCAATTTTTACGACAAAGAATATACCTACAAATATGCTAGCACATCTACATTGTGTGGTAAAAAAGTAGATGTAATTTTATTAATCCCAACCAATAAAGCAAAGCAATATTCTAAAATAGAATTAATGATAGACCAAACAAAAAGTGTTGTCGCTGGTGGTAAAATGTATGAAAAAAATGGCAATGTGTATTCATATACTGTGAGTGGATATACTCCAAACCCTTCATTAGCAGATAATATATTTATTTATGATGCTAAAAAACATCCTAAAGCAGAAGTGGTAGATTTACGATAATTTCAAATTGATATCTGATGTTCGATGTCGGATATTAGGAAATGTAAAAGAAAAAAGTCAGATTCAAATGAGTCTGACTTTTTTCTTTTTACTATCTACTAAAAAATTTCTACTTTACTCTACTATAAACTCATCAATAAAAATAAACGTAGGAAAGCCTCTTCCTTCGTGCCATTGAGGCATAGTGCCAAAGTTTTGTGCGACTATTTTAATGAATTTCGATGTTGGATGTTTGATGTTTGATGTTTGCAATGCTATTTTGCTTACATCGAACATCGAAATACTTACCTCGTTTGCATGATCCGATTTATTGGTAGGAATGGTTTCTACTAAGGTCCAATTTGTAGAATCATTACTTACATAAAACGAAACTGCTTTAGGATAAAAAATCCAAGCGTTTTGATCTTCTAAAAAATTAGCTGCTATTTTTTTAATTACTTTTGGTTTATCCAGAGCCATAATCACTTCTACATCTTCTCCTTGATAACCTTGCCAATCACCTGCTCTCCAATTCAATTTCCCATAAATACCATCCATTAAGCCTTCTGCTCCTCCTGCATGATAAGAAGGATTGTATTGGTTGTGTAAAATAATTTTTTTATCAGTTGGAAGTTTTGTGAAAGAGGAATATTGTACTTGCTTTTTATTATTTTCGTTATAAAAAACGATTTCTGTATTTTCTTTTATATAAAAGGGATTTTTATATTTTGTAAAGGGATTTTTATTGACAGAATATAAAATAGTAATTGCTTTACTATTAAATATATCAGACTTCGTATTTGAATTTATTTCAATTTTCAAAGAGTCTTTAAAGATCCTTGTTCCATTAATAATAAAAGGAACTGTAGGATTTTTTAATGGCAAATATGGGATGTTAGCAACTGAGTTATTGAAATTTATTGGATTGAAAATGTGTTGTTTATTATAGATTAGTTCAAAGTGATTTATTTTTAACTGATTATTAATTGCATAAATTTCATTTTCTTGTTTTGATTTTTTAATAAATTTTATAGTGTTATTAATTGTAAATTCATCAAAAATAGGTTCAGTAATATCATAAGTGTTTTTGCCTGGGCAAGTTGCATATAAACCTAATGAACTCATAACATACCATGCACTCATCTGTCCACAATCTTCATTTCCAATTAAACCATCGGGATAGTTAGTGTAAAAACTATCTAATATAAATTTAGTTAATTGTTGTGTTTTAAAAGAATTATCTGCATGAGTATATAAATAGACTAATTGATGACTTGGTTCATTTCCATGAGCATATTGTCCTATCAATCCTGTAATATCAGCTTGTTCACGACCTTCTGTTTTTTCTTTGGCAGAAAATAATGCATCTAATTTTTGTTCAAAATCTAGAGAAGTCCCATAAAGAGAATTTAAAATATCTGTTTCATGAGGCACATAAAAACTATACTGCCAACTATTCGCTTCTGTGTAATTATTATCCACGGTATAAGGAGAAAATGGCTCATATAGCGTTCCATTTTTTCTTGCTCTCATAAACCCTGTTGTGGGGTCATACACATTCATCCAATTATGGCTTCTATTGGTATAATATTCAAAATCTTTTTTCTTACCCAATGCATTTGCCATTTGTGCAATACACCAATCATCATAAGCATATTCTAATGTCTTACTCACACTCTCATGCGAATCATCACTGCGAACATATCCATAACGATTGTAGCTTTCTAAAGCATCAGCATCGGCACATCGTTGCTTGGCAATATCCTTCATTTTGATGTCAGATGTCAGATGTCGGTTGTCGGCATTTTTGACATTGCTTACTGCTAACTGCGAATTGCCTATTATATAATCGCTTTCTTGTGTGGCAATATTCTTCATCGCTTCAAACGCTTTATTGACATCATAATCTCTTATACCTTTGTTATAAGCATCCCAAATTACACTCACTACATGGTAGCCAATCATGCAATTAGTTTCGTTGCTACTGAGTTCCCAAATGGGTAAACGACCACCTTGTTCATATTGTTTGATGAAGGTATTGATAAAATCATTCGTTCTTTTTTTATCAATGATTGTCAATAAAGGATGTAAAGCTCTGTATGTATCCCACAAACTAAAAACGGTGTAGTAATTAAATTTCCCTTCAGTATTATGTATTTTGTCATCTCGTCCTCTGTATCGCCCATCTACATCATTGGAGATAGAAGGATGAAT
>JBILBN010000071.1:0-12004 GCA_044353665.1 Chitinophagaceae bacterium
TTTTAAAAACTATTTGTAATGAACTTTGGATGCTTTTTCGATATCTTGTTAAATAAAGTAAATTGGAAATTTGATTTTCACCATATTGTAAGGCAACAAATCGCCAAAATGAATGACCAATTAAGGTGGCATTTAAGTTACTCATGTCATCAATATCAGCTTTCGGTTTTTGATTAATTAAATTGGAGACTTCTGCTTGCATTTCGGGCGTCCATTCGTTGGCAATATAAGATACATAGCCTAATGTATACCATTCAGAAAGGTTCATTTTTATGGCATTCTTCACTATTTCTTTGATGTTGTCGCCAAAAAGCATATTGTCCTTAATTACACTCGAAATGCCTTTGATAATTTGCTGTTTTAAATGATTGTGATCTCCATCAAAATAAACAGGAATATTTTCACCAATAATTTCTATTTTGCCACTGTTGGCATCATTTATATTTTCGTTTTTTCTACCAATATTGGTTTGTCTGTAATCACTAAAAGAATTATAAATAATAATATTTAATTTTTTATTTAGTCTCCCACCCATCATATATACAATATGTTGCAGTTCTGATTCGGCCATTTTCAATGCATAGCGTGCGTTGGCTTTACCTTGGTCGTAATAAAAAGTTCTAAAATTGGTGCTGTCAAAATAATTCCAATCAAAGGTTCTATATTGAACCCTATTTTGACCATATTGCTCCCATGAAGCTTGTGCGAACATAAATTTCGTCATCAATAAACATAGAAATAATATAAATGTCTTTTTTATCATTTTGGGTACAATAAATTGTATTTGTATAAAATTAAAAATACTATTTTTATTAGTAAATAAATGAAACCAATTTGTTATTTCGGTAAAAACAATATTTTACCATTTTTTCTTATTTAAATAAATAATTTTGCAACATGATAAATATTCAAAAATTTACGTTTAATCCTTTTCAAGAAAATACGTATATCATACACAATGAAGACAAAAAAGCAATTATTATTGACCCTGGAATGTATGAGCCCAATGAGTTTAAACAATTTTTTAAATTTATAGAACAATATGATTTAGAGCCAGTTATGTTGCTTAATACACATACACACCTTGATCATGTTTTTGGGAATGCCCAAGTATTAAATAAATTTCAAATACCTTTTGGTTTTCATGAATTGGATAAAGTAGTTTTTGATAATGCCAATGCAGTTGGTTTAATGTACGGAATGACGGTCGAAAAATCACCTGAACCTACTTTTTATATTCATGAAAATGAAACTATTCAACTAGGAAAAGATTCGTTTAAAATATTATTCACGCCTGGGCACTCTCCTGGGTCGGTTTGTTTTTACAACCAAGCTCAAAATATAGTTATTTCAGGAGATGTATTGTTTCAACAAAGTATAGGCAGAACCGATTTGCCTGGTGGAAATTATGAAACGTTAATGAATAGTATTCATGCTGAATTAATGGCGCTGCCTAATGAAACCATAGTTTACTGTGGGCATGGTCCTGAAACAACAATTGGTAGTGAACGAATGAATAATCCGTTTTTAACGATGAGGTAATTGCAATCAATTAAAGAAAAATACATTGTACAAACGATATGCAGAATGGAGCCAATATATTTTATAGTTTTTTTATTACTTTAAATGAATATAGAAACTTTTTTTATAACTCACAAGACGCTCAAAAAGAGGGCTTCTTTTTTAAAGGAGCTTTTCTATGCTCATCGAATGGAGGAGGAGGAGGTGTATTTTTAAATTCAGTTTCTGTAATAAAACCATCTTTATTGCTATCAATTATGCTAAATCGAAATTTTAAAGGTCCTTTTACTTCTTGGGTAGAAATTTTTTGATCATTATTTGTATCTAACTTACTTAATATTTCAGAAAATACAGGTGGTTTTTTTCTTGTAACAAATGGCTTCCCATCAATATTGTCTTGCTTGTTAGTATTGTAATTTTCCGAAAGACTTTGTTCAGATTTGCAACCAATCCATAATAGTAAAATACCTCCTATACAATAAGTGAAAACTAATTTATTCATTTTTTATTTCTTGGCGTAAATATATTTAATTTGACCTAAAAACAATATTTAAAAATTAAGTTCAAGTAGCATCTTCTCAAGGCCAGTTTTCAACTTTTCCACAACCTATTAAATTAGCGCTTTATGACGTTGTCAAATTAGCAAATAAGTATTACTTTCGCACAAAATTTAAAAACACCATTATGTCTGGTCAATTAAAAGAAGTTCGATTACGTATTAAATCTGTTGGAACTACGCAACAAATCACGAAAGCCATGAAAATGGTGAGTGCTGCAAAACTTCGTAGAGCGCAAGATGCGATTACGCAAATGCGCCCTTATGCGGTGAAGCTGAAAGAAATGTTGGAAAACATTATTGGAAGTGTCGACGGCAATGTAGGTGGTGGTTTGAACGTAGTTCGCCCAATAGAAAAAGTGTTGATTATTGTGGTAACGAGCGATAGAGGTTTATGTGGAGGTTTCAATGCCAACTCTATTAAATTAGCAAAAAGTACCATTGAAAGCAAGTATAAAGCACAATATGAAAAAGGAAATGTAACTATTTTGCCATTAGGTAAAAAAGGGTACGAAAACTTTGAACGTAATGGGTTTCCATTGATTGATAATTATTGGAATGTATTTTCTGATTTGACATTTGAAAATGTAAAAAGAGCCGCTCAACACGTAAGAACTGCCTTTATAAATAAAGAATTTGATCGAGTGGATTTAATTTATAGTCGTTTTGTGAATGCAGCAACACAAGAGTTTGTGTGTGAGCAACATTTACCAATAGAAAAAACAAAATCTACAACTACATCTTCAACTGCAAATAACGATTTCATTTTTGAACCATCAAAAGAAGTTTTAATTGACGAATTGATGCCGAAAATCTTAAATACTCAAATTTTTAAAGGTGTTTTAGATAGCAATGCCTCTGAACATGGTGCTCGTATGACCGCTATGGATAAAGCAACTGAAAATGCAGAAGAAATGTTGCGTTCATTGCGTATTTCCTACAACCGTGCTCGTCAAGCAGCTATTACAACTGAGTTGACTGAGATTGTGAGTGGTGCTGCAGCATTAGAAGGATAATTAATTTGCCAATTGGCTAAATAAGAAAAATAGTATAAAGACAATTTGTTCACTGAATAAATTGTCTTTTTTTATGGATTAAAGTGTAAATTAAAATTAAAGGTATTTTCATAAAATTAAAATAAAAATGACCACTAAAACAGTGGTCATTTTTGATTTACAATAATTTATTTTATTAAGCCATTTTCTTTTGCAAATTAGCATCTAAGGCATCTAAAAATTCTTCAGTGTATACGTAATGATCTCCATGATTTACTTTGTTGCCATGAATACAAACTGCTAAATCTTTTGTCATAATGCCACTTTCAACCGTTTCAATACAAACTGCTTCCAAGTTATTACAGAAGTCTATTAATGCTTGATTGTCGTCTAATTTGCCTCTGAATGCTAAACCACGAGTCCAAGCAAAAATAGAAGCAATTGGATTGGTACTTGTTGGTTTTCCTGCTTGATGGTCTCGGTAGTGGCGCGTGACTGTACCGTGTGCAGCTTCTGCTTCCATAATTTTTCCATCCGGAGTAATTAATACTGATGTCATTAAACCTAAAGAACCAAAACCTTGCGCTACGGTATCACTTTGAACGTCGCCGTCATAGTTTTTACAAGCCCACACAAAATTACCATGCCATTTTAATGCCGATGCAACCATATCATCAATCAAACGATGTTCGTAAGTAATACCTGCATCTTTATATAAAGTAACAAATTCATTTTGATAAACTTCTTCAAAAATATCTTTGAAACGACCATCATATTTTTTCAAAATGGTATTTTTGGTAGATAAGTATAATGGCCATTTTTTGCTTAATGCCATGTTGAAACAGCTACGAGCAAAACCATAAATGCTGTCATCTGTATTGTACATACACAATGCTACACCATCACCTTTGTAATTATAAACTTCAAAGGTTTGTGCTTCTCCACCATCTTCAGGTTGGAAAGTCATTGTTAATTTCCCTTTTCCTTTAATAACTGTATCGGTTGCACGATATTGATCTCCAAATGCATGACGACCTACAATAATAGGAGCTGTCCAGTTTGGAACTAAACGGGGCACATTTTTCATCACAATTGGCTCACGAAAAACGGTCCCATCTAAAATATTACGGATAGTGCCATTAGGCGACTTCCACATTTGTTTTAAATTAAATTCTTTTACGCGTTCTTCATCAGGCGTAATGGTTGCACACTTAATGCCCACACCACAAGCTTTTATCGCATTGGCACAATCAATTGTGATTTGGTCATTTGTTTCATCCCGTTTCTCAATACTTAAATCGTAATATTGAATTGGCACTTCAACATAAGGAAGAATTAATTTTTCTTTGATAAAATTCCAAATTATTCTGGTCATTTCATCACCATCTATCTCCACAACTGGGTTGTTTACTACTATTTTTGACATATTAATACTATTTTTTTAAATTAAAATGCAAATGTAATCGTTTCAATTGCATTTAAATAATACGTTTATATATTTTTTATTCCAAAACAATTTGCCCACTTTGAGCACTTGTCCCAGCTTGTATTTTGTAAAAATAATTTCCTTTTGCTATTTCTTTACTAGGAGTCCAGCTAAATCTGTGTTTTCCTGCATTTTCTTTTTCAGAAAAAATAGTAGCCATTTCTTGACCTAAATAATTATAAATTTTAATTGTCACTAATTGTTCTGAAAGTAATGAATATTCAAAAATTGTTGTAGTTGTTAATGGATTTGGATATACTTTAATTCCATTAATTTGTTTGCTGATATTTGTAATGGCTGTAGGAACTAACAATGGGTCGTTTGCCAAAATGCTGTCCACATTTATTAATTCATCACCTGTTTGGTAATAGGCAAAAAGATAGCTATCAAAAAGCATTTCATCGCCTGTGCTTGTACCAGGTAAAACGGCAATGTTAGGATTCGGAGTGTTTGGATTATTAATGGTGTTGTCAAATTTATGAGCAGAAAATAATCGGTAACCTGCTGGAATTTTTTGCATTTTTTTAAAGGTATATTGCATTTGCCAATGAAAATCCCATTGATTAATTCTGATTAAAGGAATCGTATCTGTATTTTTATAAGCATAATTTATGATAGATTTACAAGTAGTGTGTGAATGAGGAAAAGCACCATACAATGAAACTGGAATTGGTAATCCTGCTGTACTTGCTGGATATTTTTGGGTTACCGTTACACTGTCATTTGCTGGAATATAAAAATTCCAATTTTGTAATACGGTTTGAAAATACATATCTCGTATGCCAGTTTCATTGGTTGGATAAAAATATAATCGAATTTGAGAACTGTCTTTTTGTCCTGCAGTTCCCAAAGGAACATGAACTTGAAATGATATTTTTGAATTTGCTTTTAATTTAAAACCAAATTTAGCTCCATTTATACTTGGCAAAACAGTCGGACCCATTCCTGGTGCAAAATCGCCAATATTTATTTGACCTTGAAAATTATAACAACTACCGCTCATGTCATTTACAGCTGTGCCTGTTGTATCGATGGTAATAACTGCATGATGAATGATGGCTGCATTTCCTGGTACAAATTCAAACGCTTTAATGTATCTATCTTGTAAAAGACCAGTTGGTACATTAATACAATAATAATGATCAGAAGAAGAGGCAGTACTTGTATAAGTTGGAATCGTCAACACTAAATCAGGAGTGCCATTCAATTCGTAACCCGAATAATTAGGCATAGCAGGTGCTAGTGTGGTATCACCAGCCAGCATGCCATTATTTATCCAATCCACTAAAAGTGTTTTATCGGCAACACTTAATACTCGTTCTCTGTGGTAATTTTTATAGCTTGGATCTGCTGGCCAAGGCGGCATTCTTTTATTTTCAACAGCATATTTTATAGGCCCTCCTAATGAGGAAACGGCTACATAATTTGTTAGAGGAAAAGTTAAACCTCCTTGATGATGACAGCCTGTACAATTGGCTATCAAAATGGGCGCTACATCTTTATAAGTAGTTTGTGCAAATAGGTTAGATGAAATTAAGATTAACAATAATAATTTAATCAAAACGGTATTATAATTCATATTTACTTAAATATTATGGAACAAAAATACTCTTTTATCGGTATAAAAATAATTACTTTATTTCACAATACGTTTCATTTAAAGGGATTGTCCCAAAATTATCTTGATAGTATTCAGCACACAATTTAGCGGCATCATTCCGATTAGATTTTGAGGTGAAAACAGTATTGTTGCCACCAGGATTGATACAAACACATTTATATTCTTTTTTACAAGAACATATAAAAAAGGCAAAAATAATTGATATGCAGAGCGTTTTCATAAATACTAATTGTACAAATTTATTAAATATTAAGTTTTAAAAACGAGTTTATTTAAACCCATTATTTCTATTTTAGAACCTTCGGCTAAAAAAACAGCATCGGCTTTTAAGGTATTTAAAAAAGCAAATTCTTCGCCATACATTTCATTAAAATCAAAATGAGTTTCGTAGTGTAATGTTTCATAAACTTTCCAACGAGGATGTTTTACATTATATTCTATTGTTTTTAAATTATTAAATTTATTATAACCCCAATAATGTTCTGCTATAAATTCTGCTTTACTTCCAATTGCTATATCAAACGCTTCTTTGCTGGTCTTAATTGAAAAAGATTGCCAGTTTTTTCGTTTAGCTTGATAAATTATTTCCAATGAATTTTCCTGCTCAATCCATTGATATTTCATTGGCAATGTTTCATATTTTTCGTTATAAAGCGTATTAGCAATAATTGTAATAGCTGGTTTAGGAACAATTTCTTTAATAAAAACAACGCCTCTATTTTTAATTCCATTTTCTTCTCTCGTGACATAAAATCGTAAATTAATTTCTTCAAAATTTCTATGAAAAGGAATAGGGATGCCTTTTAATTTAGTATTCATAAACATAAAACCAATTAAACTAATATAGCATTTTCCTTCAAATAAATCTATTTCAGTTCCTTTGGGCAAATGTTTTTCTAAAATATGTTTATCTATAATATAATTTATCATCACGAGCTTTCTCCATTCTCCTGTTAAAAAAGTATTTGCCATTATTTATTATTTTTACAAATGTATAAAATGTTTTATTAAACTTTCAATAATTATTGAAAGTATTGTATATTTGTGATATGAAACTAGCAGAAGCAAAAGAACAATTTACACAATTATGGGGAGCTTTGGGTAGCAGTTGGGGCATCAACAGAACCATGGCTCAAGTGCATGCGCTATTGTTGATTTCTCCAGAAGTGTTGTGTACAGAAGATATTATGGAACAACTTTCAGTATCAAGAGGAAATGCCAACATGAACTTAAGGGAATTAATGACGTGGAATTTGGTTCAAAAAGAAATTAAAGCTGGCGATCGAAAAGAATATTTTAAAGCCGAAAAAGATATCTGGGAAGTTGCTAAACGAATTGCCAAGGAACGAAAACGCAGAGAAATTCAACCATTAATTGCTTCTTTAAATGTGTTAACCAACATTGATGAAGATAAACGGAATACAGAAGTTAAAAACTTTATAGAAATGGTTAACAACATTCATTCTGTAGTTACAAAAATGGATTCAGCAGTTGATACCTTAATTAAAGCAGAAGAACATAAGTTTTTTGGTGCTGTGATGAAATTATTAAAATAATAAATTATGAAAAAACTCACTAATCATTTATTTCTCTACGACAGAGATTGTCCTTTGTGTTGTTGGTACACAGGTTTATTTCTAAAATATAAATTATTAGATGAGCAGGGTAGAGTAGCTTATCAAGATATTGATAGAGTTAAATATCCAATGGTTGATTATGTAGTTGCACAAAATAAAATTGCATTAATCAACACTCAAAATAAGAGTGTTGTTTATGGAATTGATGCGATTTCTATTATGTTGAGTATGCCATTTCCATTTGTAGGATTTTTTATGAAATTAAAGCCGATACATTGGTTTATGGAGAAATTTTACATGTTGGTTTCTATGAATCGTAAAATAATTATTCCAGTAAATTGTGAAAAAGCGGGTAGTTGCAGTCCTTCAAGAAGTTGGTTTTGGCGTTGGTTTTTTTTTGTATTATGTGCATTGGCTGTAAATTTTTTAGTAGGAAACTATTTTACAACCCATTTATCTAACTATTTCAACGGTAATCCTGTGTATGGGGATACCATTTATTTTGCAATTCAATTGGGTTTTCAATACTTAATGTGCTTGTTTTTTAAAGAAAAAAATAGCTATGATTATTTAGGTCAGATTACATTTGTATCTTTTTTAGGGGCTGTAATCTTGGGGTTTTGTGGAATGGGTTTATCAGTTTTACAGCATTTTGAAATCAACATTTCAATGCTACAACCTTTTTGTTATGGAATGGTATTTGCATGGATGTTTATGGAACACAGGCGTAGAATCTTGATTTCTGAAATGGATTGGCGTTTGAGTTATACTTGGGTATTGATTCGATTAATTATGTATCCTTTGGCGTTTACGATAAACTAAAAACGCTCCATCACAATCTGATAAACGTTAAAATTACTTTCACTCATTTTATTTTTTATTAACTCATACAAATCAATTTTATTAACATCTTTCATTCGTTTTTGTTGAATGAGTTGATGCGCTTTTTCAGTTAGCAAATGAATTTTTCGGTCTTCATTAGTTGAAATAAAATTAGCATGTAGTTGAACAACGTTTATTAATTCATCAATACCTATATACTGACTAGCCACGCATTTCACCACAGGAATTTCCCAATTGGTTGCTTTTGAATGCGATAATATTTTTAAGTTTTTCACAAACTCATCTGCATTGGCTCTATCAGCTTTGTTGACCACAAAAATGTCAGCAATTTCCATCACACCAGCTTTCATCGTTTGCACTTCATCGCCAGCTTCAGGAACCATAACCACAATGGTTGTGTCGGCAATGCCTGCAATTTCTACTTCACTTTGTCCAACACCAACAGTTTCCAATAAAATATAATCAAACACACTGGCTCTAACCACATCAATAATCTCTATTATTTTTGCATTTAAACCTCCCAAAGAACCTCTACTTGCTAATGAACGAATAAATACATTTTCATTTAAATAAAAATCGCTCATTCTAATTCGATCACCCAACAAAGCGCCTAAATTAAAAGGAGAAGATGGGTCTACAGAAACAACAGCAATTTTATTCCCCTCTTGAGAGGGGCTAGGGGTGTGTTCCTCTTGAGAGGGGCTATGGGTTTGTCCCTCTTGAGAGGGGTAAGGGGTGTGTGTTAAGTGTTTTAAAATGGCATTTACCAAAGTGCTTTTTCCTGCTCCTGGAGGCCCTGTGATACCAATGACTTTAGTTTTAGGATTTGCTTTTAAATTTAACAATAATGCTTCACTTCCTTCTAAATTATTTTCTACCATCGTAATTGCCTTAGCGATGGTTCTAAAATCACCTAATTTTATTTTTTCAATAAATTCGTTCGTCTTTGACACAATAAATATTTATAATTATATTTTTGAAGTATAGCAAAAGTAAAACCTTTAGTCTTATTTTGCAGAAATATTGTTGAACAACTTTTTTAAAAATATAATTCGATACGTGCCCACCCATTTACTGCAATTTTTGGCGTGTGTTTCTATATTATTAGGGCTTTATGTTTCTCGTGCCATGATTAGTATAGGGATGATGACTCTTTTAGGTACAGCACTACTCAATGTTGAACTTGAAAAAAACTGGAAATCATTTTTTAAAGAGAACTATTTATTGCTGATTACCTTCTACTTTCTTCTTTTATCGCTGTCTTTTTTTTGGAGTGAAGACAAGCATTATTTTATTTCACGACTTCAAACGATATTACCATTTTTAATTCTTCCGTTTGCTTTTCATTCAATTAAAAGCTGGAAAGAAAATTGGTTTCAATATTTACTATTGGTTTTTATTTTTTTGAATTTAATTGGCAATACCTATTCGCTCATTAATTATCTTTCTCATAAAGAAATGTATGATTTAGGCTATAGTTTTTCAAAAGTTATTCCAACTCCTTTTAAAAATGATCATATTCGATACAGTATTTCTGTCTTGCTTTCTATTATTTTTTGTATTGAAATTTATCGACATCAAAAAAATAATCTATTAAAAATAGGATTACTTTTAATTGTTTTTTATGACATTTTATTTCTACATATTTTGTCTGCAAAAACTGGCTTATTGGCATTTTATTTAGTTGCCTTTATATTCATTTTTAAATTAATTACGATCAAAAAATACAGAGTGATAGGGTTTGGAAGTTTACTATCAATTATTTTATTGCCTTTTTTGATGTATCAATTTTCATCCACATTTAAAGCTAAATCACACTATGTAAAATATTCTTTTGAGCAAATGAAAAATGCGAATAAGGAAAGTAATATCAGCGATGAAGGAAGGCTTATTTCTTACGATTATGCATTAAAATCTATCAAACAAAATTCGATTTTGGGTGTTGGTTACGGCGATATTTTTCATGAAATGGAATGGCATTATCAACAAGAATTTAAAGATAAAAATGCAAACGTTTTATTGCCTCACAATCAGTTTTTAGTGGTTGGTTTAGCAATTGGTATTTTGGGAATTATCTATCTTTTAATTCTTCAAATTTTCTTATTCATTAAATCGTTTAAAAGTGGATTTCTAGTCTCTATTATTTGGTTTATTTTCTTTTTTGCTATGATGATAGAACCCCTTTACGAAACACAATATGGAACTTGTTTGTTTTTATTTATGACATTGTTTCTCATTAAACGAGAAGAAACAATCAATTCAAAAATAAGGGATTAAAAAATATCCTAATGAGCTGAACAATGATAGATTTGCATTGAAAATATATCGTTAATTTCAGTTTCTAACTATCTTTACTCAATGAAGAAATTATTTATTTTCAGTATTCTTTTTATTGTATCAAATTCATTTGCACAAAAGCAAATAACGAAATCAAAACAAATAGCTGACATCGGACATCTGAGCTCGCTCGTAAATCCCTTCATCGGCACAGGAGGTCATGGACATACATTCCCCGGACCCACTATGCCATTCGGTGCTAGTCAAGTTGGTCCCGATACACGTTTAGAAGGTTGGGATGGTTGCAGTGGTTATCATTATTCTGATTCTATTATTTATGGTTTTAGTCATACCCATTTAAGTGGAACTGGTTGCAGCGATTATGGAGATATTTTATTAATGCCAGTTACCAAAGAAATGAAATTAGATCACTATCAATATGCCTCAAAATTTTCACATACAAGAGAAAAAGCACATGCAGGTTATTATGAAGTTTTTTTAGATGACCCACAAGTGAAAGTAGAATTGACAACTACACTACATGGTGGCTATCATAGATATAAATATCCCATAAATGCCGAACAATATGTAGTATTAGATTTGAAACATCGAGATGAATTAATTGATAGTAAAATGGTTCAAATAGATGAGTATACAATTAAAGGATATCGTTTTTCAAAAGCATGGGCAAAAAATCAAAAAGTTTTTTTTGAAATAAAATTCTCTAAACCAATTGAAAGTATTCAGTATGAATCAACTAAAAATGGCAATAACTCAAATGCAATTAATTTAGAAAAATCGCATCAATGCATTATTAAATTAAAAAAAGAGAAAACAGTCATTAAGAATCCGAATATAGAAGTAAAAGTAGCGATAAGTGGGGTAGATGAAGAAGGCGCTCATTTAAATTTGGCAAAGGAAATGCCAAAAGAAAATTGGGATTTTGATTGGTATCGAAAATCATGTGAGCAAGAATGGGAAAAAGAATTGTCTAAAATTCAAATTTCTCAACTAGAAAATAGCTCAGCTTCTCAAGAAAAATTAGTCATTTTTTACACAGCCCTTTACCACTGCTTGATTCATCCTTCTATATACAATGATGAATCAAGCAGTGGTAAAGGGCTGTGT
>JBILBN010000020.1:0-37002 GCA_044353665.1 Chitinophagaceae bacterium
TTCCTTCAAATTTTGATTTTGGAATTCTTGCACTGTAACCTCCCCACATCGACACATTGTAATAGCCATTTAAATTTACATATTCATTAATGATTCGTCCTAATTCATCAAACGTTCTATTGGTTGATACATTATTGTATTTATTACTGGCATTAATACCGGCATACAAACTTCGACTCGATAAAACTTTGTAGTTAAAAATACTCAAATTAACACTTTGGCTGTACCCAACTTTTAAATTAGGATTACCAATTGTTATTTGTAAAGGGTTGCTATTGTCTCTATAGGGTTGAATTTGTGTGATGCTTGGTTGAGTAGTGTTTCCTGAATAACTAAAGTTTATTCGGTTAAATTGATCAAATTTATAATTGAAACGGAGTGTAGGAAAGAGGTTCATGCGGTTGTAATTATATTGATACAATCGGATAATATCTTCTTGATAAAATTTAGCAAATCGAACTCTTGACCCCAAAGCGATTGAATATTTTTTTTCATTGAATTTAAATTCTACACCGCCTGTTTGTGTATTGATAATCGAGTTGAAATCATTGCTCAATGAATCTATTTGTTGCGTATAATCAATACTATTTGTTTTAACGTTGGTTGTTTTTAAAGAATTGTTTCTTTCGGTACCAATATTATAGGACAATTTCATTTGTAATTTTTTGCTCAAAGGCTCTGTATACGTTAGCGATGCATTTGCATTGTTCGTTACTACGTTGGTCGACTTTTGTTGGTCCAGATTTTCATTTTTTAACAATCCTCCAAGGTAGTAATTATTGTCTCCTTCAAGCGTTCCCAAACTTTCATTTTTGCTGTAATCATAATTGGCAAATAACGAAATGGTTCGGCCGTATTTTTTTAATTTATGATTAATGGTAATGCTGTTGCCAGCGCTTGCATTGGTGATTTTCGTGTTATTGTTACGTTTGCTATTGCTAATAGGCAATTCGCTGTACGATTTGTTTTCTGTTTTGCTGTAACTGTAATTATCTACAAAACTCAATCGACCCGAAAAATTGTATATGATGGTTGTATTGGTATCAATTGTAAAATCATATTTGCCCGATAATCGGTGTGTATTTCTGCTATTAAATGAGTTTGATGTGTCTTTACTTTCATATCTATTTTGAGGGAATAAATTTTCGGTAATAGAAGTTTCTTTTTTCGTTTTATTAATTCGCCCAAACGAATAATTTATATTGGTATGTTCTTTATCTTCATTCCATTTGTTTGAATAATGCATGCCACTCACCCAAGCTTTGCTCATGCCTTCTTGAATGCCGTTGTTATAAGTGTTGCCACCATCATCACCACTATTGTCATTCATCGAGTTCATATAACCTTCATCAGACATTTGCATATTTTCTCCTTGTCCAGTATAGGCATTTCTATCATCCCAGCCCAACCCTGTTTTGCCTATTGAACTCATTAAGCCATACAAGCTAAATTTTTCTTTATCTCTAAAAACATTCATCATGGCTTGGTTTTGCCAATTGTCTTTCCAGCCTCCTCCCATTTCCAATTTGCCAAACTCACCTTTGTTCATCCCTTTTTTCAATTTAAGATTAATGGTTTTTTCAGTTTTTCCATCATCAAATCCGGTAAATTTTGCTTGGTCACTTTTTTTGTCAAATACTTGCACTTTTTCTACAATTTGTGATTGCAAATTTTGAGTAGCTATGGTTGGGTCATCGCCAAAAAACTCTTCGCCATCCACCAATACTTTTTCTACTTTTTCGCCCATGGCAGTTATTTCGCCTTTTTTATTTACTTGCACTCCTGGCAATACCTTTAATAAATCTTCTACCATAGCACCTTTGCGCACCTTAAAACTATCGGCAGAGTATTCTAACGTATCACCTTTGATTTTGATGCCAGCCGCGTTTTTAATCACCACTTCTTTCAGTAATTGACCTCTTGAGAATAAACTAATTTTGCCAATATCGGCAATGGATTCGTTTGCTTTTATTTCAATATCATCTACATAATCAACAAACGCATTGTGTGCCACCAATAAAATATAACTATTGGCAGGTAGGGGCTTTAGCGAAAATCTGCCTTGTTGATTGGTCCTTGTAGTTTTTATCAAGACTGAATCTGATTTTCGAATGGCAGAAACACTGGCAAATACTACAGGACGCAAACTCACGCTATCCTGTATCATTCCTGTCATTTCGTTGGCTTGCGCAAAAATAAAATGACTGCTCATCATGCAAATAAATAATAAAAGGTATTTTTTAATCATAAAAAATCGAATAAGTGTCAAAAGTAATTATGAATTATGAATATTTAGTTATGAATTACATGAACGGTATATTAATTATTAGTTATAAATTATATGAGTGGTAAATAAGTTAGATATTAGATAATTAGCAACTCAATACTCCAAACTCTTTTCATCTTACTTTGAGTTCCTTTATGCTATTGTGTATTTGTGGCAAAAAACCTCATTATTCAATAACCATTAATCATTAACCATTATCTTTGTCCCATGCCCGAAATAAATTATACTGACGCTTTTAATTTTACGACCAAGCTTACATTTCGAAGAATGTGGAATGCAAGCAAAGTGATGAGCAGTTTTTATTTAACTAAATGGACAGGCAAACCCATACAATGGGGCTTGCCTTTTTCTATTTCATTTGAGCCAACCACTTCTTGTAATTTGCGTTGTCCCGAATGCCCAAGTGGATTACGTGCTTTTACTCGACCTATTGGCATGTTAGAAAAAGATTTTTTTACTAAAACGATTGATGAAATCCATAAAGACTTACTGTATTTGATATTTTATTTTCAGGGCGAACCTTATTTGAATCCTGATTTTTTAGAAATGGTAAAATATGCTGCTGCTAAAAAAATTTATACAGCCACAAGCACTAATGCGCATTATTTAACGGATGAAAATTCTCGTAAAACAATTGAGTCTGGCTTAGACAGATTAATCATTTCAATAGATGGAACTACGCAAGAAGTTTATCAGCAATACAGAATAGGGGGCAAACTTGAAAAAGTTTTAGAAGGTGCTCGAAATATTGTGAAATGGAAAAAACAAATGAACTCTAAAACGCCTTATGTATTTTTTCAATTTTTGGTGGTGAAACCAAATGAACATCAAATAGAGGATGTCAAAAAACTAGCCGAAGAAATTGGGGTAGATGGCGTGCGCTACAAAACAGCACAAGTATATGATTTTGAAAATGGCAATCCTTTAATTCCTACGATTGATAAATATGCTCGTTATAAAAAACAAGCCAATGGAAAATACACCATTAAAAATTCGTTAGATAATAATTGTTGGAAACTTTGGCACTCCTGCGTTATTAGTTGGGATGGCTTAGTTGTTCCTTGTTGTTTTGATAAAGATGCTGATTACAAATTAGGAGATTTGAAGAAAGATAATTTTGCTACTATTTGGCAAGATGATAACTATAAGCAGTTTCGCAAAAAATTATTGACAGGCAGAAAAAATATAGAAATTTGTGCCAACTGCAGCGAAGGCACTAAGGTGTGGAGTGAGTAGTGATGATTTTTAAATAATAGTATTATCATTGATAGAATGAATTCAAAATATTCAAATTTTTCATGCTTTTCGTGGTTAGTAATACCGCCTCAATTATTTACTGTTACTGTTTTTAGTAATTTGTTTTAGTTATAGGAAGGTTTCACCTTGGTATCCATACGATGTCGCTTTTAGCGACAAGAAAACTTTTTAAGGAAAAGCTCAAGAAAGTACGTGTCCTCGAAGTGAGTGACACAACTCCGATGCAGAAAGTTCATTAGTAGGTTTCCAAAAAAATAGCACCAATTTCTTGATGCTAAGTTTTAATCATACTTAATAAAAATTTTTAATTCAAGCTTCTAAAATCAACCGGGACTAATTTACTCACACCAGCTTCTTGCATGGTTACGCCATAAATTACGTCTACGCTTGCCATGGTTTGTTTGTTGTGGGTTACAATAATGAATTGGGAGTTGTCTGAAAACTGACGAATCATTTTGGTAAATTTACCTACATTAGCATCATCTAATGGCGCATCTACCTCATCTAAAATACAGAATGGCGCAGGCTTAATTAAGTATATAGCAAACAAGAACGCTGCTGAGGTAAGTGTTTTTTCTCCTCCTGAAAGTTGCGTAATTGTGCTTGGTTTTTTACCTTTTGGTTGTGCATAAATTTCAATGGCGGTGTCTGCTAAATTATCAGGATCTACTAATTTCATATCGCACATATCATCTTGAGTAAACAACGCATGAAACACATCAATAAAATTTGCTTTCACTTTGTCAAAAGTTTCTTTGAACTTTTGATTGGCTGTTGTTTCTACTTCTTCTATGGTTCTCAATAAGCTGTCTTTTGCGTTCGTTAAGTCCGCTTTTTGTTCTTGTATAAAATCGTGTCGTCCTTTCATTTCTTTGAAAGCCTCCATCGCCATCGGGTTAACTTCGCCCAAATTGTCGATTCGTTTTTTTAATTTATCAACGTCAGCTGTGAGTTCTTCAATACTAACTTCTCCGGTTCGAGGTTGTTTTAGTACTTCGTCTAAGTCTATTTTAAATTCTACATGCAAACGCTCTTTCATAGAAGCCAATTGCAGTTTCATATCCGTCAGTTTATCTTTGATGGTGGTGAGTTGCGTTTCACTTTGTTCTTTTTCACGCCTGGTTTTGTTGAGTTCTGTATCTTTTTCGGCAATTTGATTTCTGAAAACATAAAACGATTGATCTTTTTCATTCAAGACTTTTTCGTTTGCTTCTTTCTCATGCAATGAGGTATATAATTTTTCTTCGAGTTGTTTTAATTGTGATTGTGTTTCGGTCAATTTTACTTCGGTTTCGCTCAATTGCACATGGCTCAATTTTATTTTTGCATCTAAATCTACCAATTGAGTATCTCGAATAGCACGTTCGTTTTTAATTTCATTTATTCTACTTTGCTGACGAGCTAAAATAATATTATGCTGATTATATTCTTCATTGGTTTTATTATAATCGGCTTCTGCACTCGAAAATTTTTGTTGGCTTTGTTGCAAATTTCCAAACACCAATGTCATTTGCGATTTCATTTCGGTATGCAATTGCAAGGTGTCTGCAATAGAATTTTTTGTATGTTCTAATTGCTCTAAAAGTTGAATAATTCTGCTTTTTGAAGAAAGGATTTGTTGATTGAAATTTTCAATTCGATGTTCAGTTTGTATCAATAAATTTTGAGTACGATTCAATTCTTCTTTTACTCGAGTTACTTGATTTTCTTTAATTTCTTGGTTATAGCCTACGATTTCATTTTGTGTATCAGCAATCGTTTTTTTAATATCGCTTACGGCATCATTCAACGATTTTATTTCATCATTTAATTTATCTAACCGCTGATTTCGGCCAATTTTATTCCCTTCAAAAATTCCTACAGATCCACCCACAATACTGTGTTCAGCCTTAAAGCCAGTACCATCTTTTTGCAACAAAATAGCTTGCTCATCGTTTTTGCTAGCGTGTATGTTTTCGGTAATAAATACATCTTGTAAAAGGTGTGCTAACAGGGTAGCATATTTTTCATCAAACTGAACCACATCCAATGCACGAGTGCAATATTCTGGTGTAGAAATGGTGTCGGTTTTTTGTTGAATATCTGACAAAATGAAAAAACCTGCTTTCCCTTTTTTATTGTCTTTTAGTAAATTGATCGCATCGTAAGCATGTTGGGGAGTTTCAACTACGTAATAATTTAGGTATTTATCTAAATAACTTTCAACACAGGTTCGGTAATCATCTTTAACATTAAACAATTCAGAAAGCAACATGGAATTATGATTCCAAGCAACATTTTTGTTTAAATATTTAATGCTATCAGGGTATCCTTCTAAACTATCAACCAACGATTTTAATAAATTAAATTCATTTTGTTTTGAATCTAATTTTCTATTCTCTTCAAATTGTTTTACCCTTAATTCTTCAATCTGAGCTTGAGAAGAAAATAGTTTTTGAGTTGCTTCTTCTTGCTTTTTTAATAATGAATTTTGTAAAATATTTTTTTCTTCGAGCTCGGTACTTAATTGTTTTTTTTGTGATTCTTGCTTGTCAATTTCATCCGTTCGTTTTTCATTTTCTTCTTCTAATTGCTGTATGGTTCGTTGTTGGTTGTTGATATTATTTTCAGCAATGGCAACATTTTTTTCGGCATCAAATTGTTTAATCTGTAATTGTTGATGCTCCGTTCTTAGTTTATCTAAAGTAGATTTTTGCTCATCGTATATGCTTCTTTTCTCATCTAAGTTTGCTCTTAAACTGTCTAGTTTTTCTTTAAATGTTTCCAAGGTTTCCTCTTCAGCTACTAGTTTTTCAGCTGCATCTTTTGTCGCTTTTTGCAAAACAGCTGTTTGAATTTTGCTTTCTTCAATTGCAAGTTGAACATTACTTGTCAATTGGTTTAAATGCTCAATACGTTGGCTAGATAGGTTTTTGTCATTTTCTAAACTGCGCAATTGTCCCACTAATTCATTAAATGCTTTTTGTAAATTGTGTAGCTCTTCTTCACGTTTAGTCAATTCTAATTTTTGTGCTTCCAATGCTGCGCCATCTTTTGCAAGCACTGTTTCTAAGCCTAATATTTTATCAACTTCATGTTGTTGTTGTATATTTAATTCTTGGTAAGAAGAGTTGAAATCTTCTAATGAAGCTTTTACAAACTCAACACTTACTTCTTTATATTCACTTTTTATGGCATGATAACGTTCTGCCTTTTTAGCTTGGCTCTCTAGAGTTCTTAAATTGTTTGAAATCTCAAACAATAAGTCTTCAATTCGGTTTAAATCTTGTTCCGTTAAATCTAGTTTTTGCTTGGCTTCTTTTTTTCTTGTTTTATAAATAGATATTCCAGCAGCTTGCTCCAACATTCTCCGACGGCTGTTTTCTTTATCTTTTATAATATCATCAACCATGCCCAACTCAATAATCGAATAACTATCAGAGGTTACGCCAGTGTCCATAAACAAATTGGTAATGTCTTTCAAACGGCAGGTTACATCATTTAAACGATATTCACTTTCGCCATTTTTATAGTATTTTCTTGAAATAGTAACAATGTTAAATTCGGTAGGTAATAAATTTTTGGTATTTTCAAATGTTAGCGACACTTCCGCCAAACCCGAACCATTTCTAGTTTTAGAACCATTAAAAACTAAATCTTCTAGATTGTCTGAACGCAACGATTTTATTTTATGTTCCCCAATAACCCAACGAATGGCATCCACAATATTTGATTTACCACAACCATTTGGGCCCACAATGCCCGTTATCTGATTGTCTAAATTAATAATTGTTTTATCTGCAAAGCTTTTAAAGCCCTTAATCTCTAATGATTTTAATCTCACGTGTCTATAATTTATTTAAAAACAAGCCGTGAAGATAAGTGTTCAAATCTTTTTTAATAGCAGACTGAATATCTCCTTTTTTCCCATGAATAAGGTGTGGATAACTGGTGGGAATTGCCAGTTTTATGCCCAAATGAAGTGTTTAGTTCGTAGAAAAACAGTTGATTTAATGAAAAAGGCGTTCATCAAAAATAAATGGTTTGGCGGAAATGATTTTTATATCAGCGAAATTTATGTGTTCAGGATTAATCAGATAATTAAACTCTTCTTCTACAATAGCAGATGGCACTTTCAATATAAATCCATTTTGATTTAAAAATTGTGCACCTACCCATTGTGTATAGTCTAAATCTTTTATCCATTTATTTTTGAGTGATTGATAGTCGATGGATTGAATGTTATTATTCGGGATGGATATTTTTACTAAACTGAATTCTCTTTTTGAAAGATCGTTCATCATATAAATCATGCTTTCTAGCATACAAAGTGAAATATGTTCGGCACAATAAACTACAGATCGTCCAATAGGATTCCAACGACCACCATAAAGCTTTGCTCCATAGCCGCTAATGTCGTCTTTATATTGGGTGTCAACAATTCTATAAATAATCATAATTAGGCTACTATTCCATGTTCTAATCTTCCTAAAATATTAATCACTTCTTGAACACCATCATGCGTAAAAAGCAATTCTCGGGGTGTTTTAAAGTTTAGCGAAAATAACTTTCGATTAATCCAGATGCCAAAGTTTTCTTTACCAAATTGTTTATTTCCTTCTTTTATTAATTTTTTAAATAAAAGAATTCGTTCTATTTGAAGACCATTAAATGAAGAGTTATCTTTGGCATACCGTTGTAATGTTCTTTCAGAAGTGTGTAAAAAATCGGCCCATTCTTTTAATGTAAATGTAGCTTGATCGGCAATTTTTTTAAATTCAGAAAAAGTAAAATCTTTTACAATTGCTTCTTTTTTTGTAGCAGGAGCATGCATTTCATAAAATGTAAATGGCTCTGTTACGATTAATTGGTTGTCGTTATTTTCGGTATTGTATTTTATAGTCTTTTTCATAACTGCGTCATTTGTCAAACAAAGTTACGACATCTGTCACAATTAAACAAATATTATATTGAAAATTTCAAATTCCCAAGCACGGTTTCTTAAAACAAATAAACTCCTATTAGTACTGAAATAATGCATTTAAAAAAAGTCAATTGACTCTGTGTTTATATATTAAAGCTCAGAGACAAATAATCTCTATTTACTCAATGCGCAAATAGAGTTTGTATTAATATAAAAACTTAAATCTTGCTGTGTAAACCTCAGGTGTCTCAGTGGTAAATTATTAAATTTTTACCATAGTCAAAATAGTAGCTACACCTACAATTGGTTCATCTGTTTCATCTAAAATTTCTACCAACCATTTTACAATTCCTTTTGGGATATCGTTTTCGTCTTTGGTTTCGGTTGGCAGTTTTTCTTTACATGTAAAACGAACTTGAACATTGGTACCTGGATAAACAGGTTTAGTAAAACGAAGTTCATCAATGCCATAATTTAATAATACGGGATTAATTGCGTAGCTGTCAACAAATAAACCGGCAGCTACAGAAATGATAAAATAACCATGTGCTACTTGGTATGTAAACATTGTTCCGTCAAAATTTGTTTCTTTGTTGTGCGCATAAAAATGATCGCCACTTAAGTCGGCAAATTTATCAATATCTTCAGAAGTGATTAACCGTTTTTCTGTAATTAGTTGATCGCCAATTTTCAATTCATTAAAATGTTTTTTGAAAGGATGGGTGTGCTCAATATTTCCTTTAGCTCCTTGCTGATAAATATTTGTAATAGCTGTTAACATTGAAGGAGAACCTTGCACTGCTGTGCGTTGCATATAATGAAGTACTCCTCGCTTTCCTCCCATTTCTTCTCCACCACCAGCTCTTCCTGGGCCACCGTGTACCAACATTGGCAAGGGCGAACCATGCCCTGTACTTTCTTTTGCAGATTCTCTATTTATCACTAAAATTCTACCATGCATAGATGCGGCTCCCAATACAAAATTTTGAGCAATGTGATGGTCATTTGTTGCAATACTACATACCAATGAACCTTTACCCATACGAGCTAATTCAATGGCATCATCCATTGATTTGTAAGGAATAATAGTTGAAACCGGACCAAAAGCTTCAATATTATGACAAGCTAATTTTTCAAAAGGGGCATCATTGTAAAAAACAATCGGACTCATAAAAGCACCTTTGTTTTTGTCGGCTCCTTTTACTTCAAAATTGTCTAAACTTCCAATGACAATTTCATGTTCGGCATTAATTTCTTTTACTTTTTCCAACACGTCGGCACGTTGAGCCAAACCTGCTAAAGGCCCCATTTTAACTCCTTCCACACTTGGGTCGCCAATTTGAGTAGAAAGCAATCGTTGACCTAAAGCTATTTTAACATCTTCTACTAAATTTTCGGGAACAATAATTCTACGCACTGCCGTGCATTTTTGCCCTGCTTTTGAGGTTATTTCTCTTGCTACTTCCTTTATAAATAAATCAAATTCTGGCATGTCTGGTTTTACGTCATCACCTAAAACACATGAGTTTAAGCTATCGGCTTCCATCGTAAAATGAACAGCTTGTTCTATTAATTTTGGATGAGATTTTAACTTCTTCCCTGTTTCTGCACTTCCTGTAAACGTAACAACATCTTGCGTTTGCACAAAATCTAAAATGCCTCTTGCACTTCCACAAATCAATTGTAATGCACCTTCTGGCAAAATATTTGAAGCAATAATTTCCTTAAAAACTACTTCTGTTAAATAAGACGTGATGGTTGCAGGTTTCACAATGGCAGGTACGCCTGCTAATAAATTCACTGCAATTTTTTCTAACATTCCCCAAACAGGAAAATTGAATGCATTAATATGTATGGCAACGCCTTCTAAAGGCACCATAATATGCTGACCAATAAAGGTGTTGTTTTTAGAAATTTTTGCCACATCGCCGTCTACATAAAAACGCTCGTTACCAAACTGACGACGCAAACTTGCGTTGGCAAACAAATTTCCAATGCCACCTTCAATATCTACCCAACTATCTATTCTTGTAGCACCTGTCATGGCACTTATTTTATAAAAATCTTCTTTTCTGCTTAATAAATGAAAAGCTAAGGCTTTCAACATTAAACCACGTTCATGAAAGGTCATTTTTCGCAATGCGCTACCACCTTTTGAGCGACCGTATTTCATCATTGCATCAAAATCTAATCCATCAGAACCAGCTGTAAAAATGGCATCACCAGTGATGGCGTTATACAATGTTTCACCAGGTTTTGAACTCTTAACCCATTTCCCTTCGGCATAATTTTCTAAAGCTATTAATGACATATCAACCTAATTTTTGTCAAATATAATACAGAATTTAGGATTTCATTTTTTATGTAACTAAACTCGTTCGGCAGCTAATAAATGTATTTCAATTACAACGTGTGATTATGCTTTTTTATTCCTTAATTTTGACATCTTATAAAATAATAAAAATGGCAAAAGCGAAAGAAACAAAAAAGAAAGTATCAAAAGATTTTTTTAATGAATCGTCGATGGATTTTATTAAACGATATTTAGATAATGCAGCTCCTACAGGGCATGAAACAAGTGGTCAAAAAATTTGGTTGGAGTATTTGAAACCCTATATTGATACACATATTGTGGATGCTTATGGAACGGTTGTAGGTGTTATTAATCCTGATGCAGAATTTAAAGTAGTGATAGAAGCGCATGCCGATGAAATAAGTTGGTTTGTGAAATACATTACGAGTGATGGTTTTATTCATGTATGCAGAAATGGAGGAAGCGATCATCAAATTGCACCATCAATGCGTGTAAATATTCATACTAAAAAAGGAATTGTTAGAGGTGTTTTTGGTTGGCCTGCAATTCATGTTCGTACACCACAAACAGAAAAAAAACCTGAGCCAGAAACAATTTGGATTGATGTGAATTGCAAAAACAAAAAAGAAGTAGAAGCATTAGGTATTGAAATTGGAACAGTTTGTACGTTTGTAGATGGCTTTGAAGTCGGTAATCATGGTTATTGGATTGCTCGTGCCCATGACAATAGAATGGGAGGTGTTATTATTGCTGAAGTGGCTCGTTTGTTGAAAGAAAATAAAAAGAAATTACCGTTTGGTTTATACATTGTAAATTCTGTGCAAGAGGAAGTAGGTTTAAATGGCGCCACCATGATTACGCAACGATTGAAACCCAATGTAGCAATTTGCACTGACGTTACTCATGATACTGCAACACCTATGATGAACAAAGCCGCTCAAGGCGAAGCTACTTGTGGTGATGGTCCTGTGGTTTGTGTGGGTCCTGCTGTACATAATATTTTACGTGAGTTGATTGTAGATACTGCCAAAAAACATAACTTTAAATATCAATTGCAAGCGGTTAGTAGAGTTACAGGAACAGATACCGATGCATTTGCGTTTAGCAATGGAGGTGTTCCTAGTGCATTGATTTCGTTACCTCTTCGATATATGCACACAACGGTAGAAACAGTGCATAAAGATGACGTTGAAAATTGTATTAAATTAATGTATGAAGTGTTGTTGAAATTGACACCCAAAACGAATTTTCAATATATGTAAAACCAATTTGATGACTACTTAATTTATAAATATGATAATGAATGCCGATAAGTTGAATGCTTATTGGCATTTTATTTTTAATTTAGTGTTCTAATTCCACTTTTATGCAAAACCAATTCCAAAAAGGGGATATTAAAACCTTTACAAAAATAGTACTACCAACAGAAATTGCACAGTTTGAAAGTGGAACGGTACATGAAGTTTATTCTACATTTTCAATCGCAAAAGATGCGGAGTGGAGTGGGCGTTTATTTGTTTTAGAAATGAAAGAATTAGATGAAGAAGGTATTGGTACTAAAATTTCTGTTGAACATAAATCGCCAGCCTTTGTGGGAGATGAAGTCAATTTTGTTGCCACTTTTGAAGAAATTACAGAACGTGGAGAAATCATTACATCCTTTCAAGCTTTTTGTGGTGATCGATTAATTGCCAAAGGCTCTCAAGGACAACGAATATTGTTGAAATCTATGATTGAAGAAAAGTTTAAAGAGTATAGGGTTTAGAAGTTTAGATGTAATCTTTGCAAGTTGAGTGTTGTAAGTCTTGAATTCTTAAATAACAAATTCTACTTTGCTTCATTGCGAAAAACGTTTAATTCTTTGCGTTTAATTCAAAAATATCATCTCTGATTTCTTTCAATAACTCAAAAAATTATTTAAAATCTCTGTGTCCTCTGGGGTAAAAAACTTAAAACTAAGTACTAAAAATTCAAAACTATTTTTTCTGCCCAAATTCTATATTCTTCTTTCGAATAATGCAATTTATCTTCTGCTAAATATGTTTCATCAGTTGCATGTTCTCTTGTAGATGTCGTTACATCAATGTATTTGCAGCCCAATGATGTCGTGATTTCTTTATTGATTTTATTAAATGCATCTATTTGATTTGAGGTTTCAATTTTATCTTTCTCAGTATTGAAAGGCGTTAATCCCCAATCAGGAATTGATAAAACAATTACATGTTGAGCAATCCCTTTAGCATACAAAATGGCTTGACATAATAAAGCATAAAATTGCCATTCATATTCTTCCAAACTTCTGCCACGATATTGATTGTTAACACCAATTAAAAGAGTTACTAAATCATAATCTAAACTCGGTTTTTCTTTGGCAATGGCTAATAATAATTCATCGGTCGTCCAGCCAGTAATAGCAATTAATTTATCGAGTTTTATTTCAATTCCTTTTTCGTTTAAAATAGAAACTAATTGAGACGGAAAGTTGTCGTTGTAATTCACTAATTCTCCAATAGTATAACTGTCTCCCAATGCTAAATATTTCATCTTTATTTTGATTTAAAAGAGGTTAAAATTGTTTCCATTTCTTTTTGAAATAAGTCGGCATTTTTTTCATCAGCTGTGCCATTAAAATTGTATCCCATACTGTCTTTTGTGTTGAAGTAAGTATATCCATTTACAATATAATGATTGCTATCCGTAGGTGTAAATTCAAATGCATATTGATAAAATTTTTTGTCGCCAATTTGTTTAGTCCCTTTGTTCTCAATCGTCAAATTTGGGTTAGAAATTTTTAATTGAGCAATGGTTGTTAAATGGTAAATGCTGTCTGAAATATTCATTGGCAATTGCTCAGTCCAAATCAACATATTTTCTTGATAAGTATCTGAAGAATCAGCCAGTGGTTGCTTTAAGGTAATTAAATTAAATTGATTAGGCGTTTTTACAGCTTGCCATTTTTTAGGAAAATCAAATTCAATTTTTAAACTATCTGATTTTAAATGGGTAACATCTGCTTTAGTTGCATTCGGTTTTTCGTTTATTTTTGAATCGTTTTTACATGCAATAAAACTGGTTATAATTAATAAACTTAGAATAAATATTTTTTCCATTGTGCAAATATAAGTTAGTTTTTGATTGTTGTTTTTTCTGCTTTTAAGTAATTAATTCGGTGATTTTTTATTCAATCTATTTATGTTAAATCTCACAATATGGAGTGTTTATTTATACGCTAAATTAAATAAAAAAAACCTACAATTAATGTAGGTTTTTAAATGTTTTGAATTGTCAACTATTCTGCAGAAGGTGTTTCTTCAGCTGGAGTTTCAGCTACTGGAGCTTCTTCTACTGCTGGATTTTCTTCAACCACTGGGGTTTCTTCTACTGCTGGAGTTTCAGCTGCTGGTGCTTCTTCAACCACTGGAGTTTCAGCTACTGCCTCTACTTTTTTGATAATTGGTTGAATCACATTTGCTGCTTTGTGCTTTTTGTGAGCAATTTCTCTTTCTGCAACTAACTTTTCGTGAGATGCATTCCACACTTCAAATTTCTCTAAAGCGGTTGTTTCGCTAAACAAACCTAATTTAACTCCACGCATCAAGTGTTTCAAATACAATACACCTTTAAAAGAAAGAATTCTGTTTACAGTGTGTGTTGGTTCTGCTCCACGAGATAACCAATGCAATGCACGTTGACCATTAACATTAATGGTAGCTGGAGTTGTTAAAGGATTGTATGTACCTAACTTTTCAATGAACTTGCCATCACGACGTGATGTTGCGTTAGCTACTACGATAAAATAAAATGGGCGTTTCTTAGCGCCATGACGTTGAAGTCTGATTCTTACTGACATAAATAATAGAAATTATTTTAGTTTGTTAAAAAATAAATTAAAACGCGAATGTATGGTTTTATTCTAAAATAATAAAAATTAATTGGAAAATATTATTTCAATTCTTTTTTTGAGCATTTTTTTTCATAATCATCATATTTATGAATTCAATGACAAATAAAACAAATGTTTAGTTTATTTTTGAGTTTGCTATGATAAAATTATTAGAACATTTTGGTAACTACATAATAATGCTTAAGGGCATGTTTTCAAAGCCTGAAAATGCCCGTGTTTATTGGAAAGAATTTATACATCAATGCTATGAACTAGGAATGGGGTCAGTCGGTATCGTAGTGATCATTTCTCTTTTTTTAGGCGCTGTAACCACTATTCAAACAGCTTATCAATTAGTATCTCCATTGGTTCAAAAATATGTTATCGCTCAAATTATTCGAGACAGTGCCTTTTTAGAATTAAGCCCAACGGTTGTTTGTATTGTTCTTGCTGGTGTAATTGGTTCTAAAATAGCATCAGAATTAGGAAATATGCGTGTTTCAGAACAAATAGACGCGTTGGAAATTATGGGAATTAATTCTAAAACGTATTTAATATTACCTAAAATTGTGGCTGCATTTGTGATGATTCCATGTTTAATTGTTATTTCTATGTTTTTAACTGTTTGGGGAGGATATTTAGCTGCCACATTAAGCGGAGTGATGAGTAACCAACAATTTACCCAAGGTTTAGTAAAAGATTTCGTTTCTTTTAATTTAATTTTTGGATTAATAAAGTCGTTCACATTTGCGTTTATTATATCGAGTGTTTCTGCTTACTTTGGTTACCATGTGAAAGGCGGTGCTTTAGAAATTGGTCAAGCATCAACTAAATCGGTTGTGGTTAGTTGTATATTAATTTTATTTGCAGATTATGGTTTGGCTGCTTTATTGTTGTAAAATTTAATTAAGATGCTTGAATAATAGAAATGAAGTTGAACAGTGGCTTAGCAACAAATGTTAGTATTTTCTTAGCCATTAAATTGGATATTGTAAATGTAGTTAATTTCAAAAATTATAAAAATGATTGAAGTAAAAAATATCAAAAAATCATTTGGGTCTAAAATTGTCTTGAATGATGTGTCATGTAAAATGGAAAGTGGTAAAGTGAATTTAATCATAGGATCGAGTGGCAGTGGCAAAACGGTTTTTCTAAAATGTTTAGTAGGTTTAATGGATTTAGATTCTGGCGATATTTTATATGAAGGCAAAAATGTGGCCACTATGGAAGAACAAGAACAAAAGGAACTTCGTACCCAAATTGGAATGTTGTTTCAAGGATCTGCGTTGTTTGATAGTTTAACGGTTGAACAAAATGTTATGTTCCCATTGGATATGTTTACTAAAAAATTACAAGCAGAAAAATTGAAACGAGTAAATGAAGTTTTAGATCGAGTAAATTTAAAAGACAGTAATAAAAAGTTTCCAGCAGAAATTAGTGGTGGTATGAAAAAAAGGGTGGCATTAGCAAGAGCTATTGTGTTAAATCCTAAATATTTATTTTGTGATGAACCAAACTCTGGATTGGATCCTCAAACCTCTTTAGTAGTAGATAGATTAATCATGGAAATTACAAAAGAATACAATATTACTACCATTATGAATACACACGATATGAATTCAGTAATGGAAAGTGGAGATCATATTATTTTTTTATATCAGGGAGAAAAACGCTGGGAAGGCACTAACAAAGAAATTATTTACAGTAAAGATGAAAAATTAAATAGTTTTATTTTTGCATCTGAGTTTTTGCAAGAAGCAAAAAAAATGAGAATGATGGATGCAAATTCTAAAGTGTAAAATATATACCTTTATTCCGAACGATGTAATAAAAAAGGAAGCACTGTAAATCATAAAATTCTTAAATCAAGAAATCTGTCATGAAGAAAATAGTTTCGAATTCATCAGTGTCATCTGAGTAAACTAAGTCTATATTTGCAACATGACATCTGCCGCACATCTTCAAGTAGAAAACTCATATCGAAATATTATTCGGTTAGCTTTGCCTATTAGCATCTCTATTTTAATTCCTCAAATAAGTATTTTAACGAATACGCTTTTTTTAGGAAATTATATTCCAACTGTAAACGATTTAACTACACAGGATTTGCTTTCGGCCTCAGGAATTGCAGGCATTTATTACTTAACCTTAGTAATGATAGGTTATGGAATGGTTTCTGGAATGTTGATGCTAATGAGTAGAAAAGCTGGAGAAAATGATAATTTGGGAGTGGGGAAAATATTTTCTAACGGCATTTTAATGTGTTTAATGCTAAGTGCTTTTTTGATTGGGATTTCTTTTTTTTTAGCACCCTTTATATTTTCTTTTAGTATTCATGATGTGGGTATTCAAAAAGCATGTTTGAAATTTATTAATATCAGAATTTGGGGATTGCCTTTTATAATGTTTTGTCAATTATCAAATTCATTATTTTTAGCCAGCTCAAATTCAAATAGAATTATTATCGGTTCAACTGTTCAAACCGTGGTAAATATATTATTAGATTATGTGCTCATTTTCGGCATTGGTTTTTTTCCTGAAATGGGTTTAGAAGGAACAGCCTTGGCCTCTAGTTTTTCTGAAGTATTTTACGCGCTTACTGTTTTTTTAATCATACGATTTCAAGTTAATTTTAAGTTGTTTGATATTCATTTTACTAAACATTTCAATTGGTCCATTATTAAAGAAACTTTTTTAAAAGCATCGCCACTCATGGTGCAATATTTTTTGAGTATTGGTGCTTGGGAAGTTTTTTTTATTTATGTTGAGCATTTAGGAAAGACCGAATCGGCTATTTCGCAAATACTGCGTTCTGTATTTGGATTAGTAGGCGTTGCCGCCTGGGCATTAGCATCTACTTGCAATTCAATGGTGAGTAATTTAATTGGTCAAGAAAAATTATTCGAGGTCATTCCGTTAATCAAAAAAGTAGTCACTGTAAGTTTTCTTGTAGCGTTAACGTTGGGCATTTTGCTATTTATTTTCCCCGAATATTTTTTGCGATTATTAACCGATGATGAAATGCTCATTCAAGGCGGCATTACTTCATTGCGCATTGTGGTTTTAGCCACATGGGTACTGTCAGTGTCCACAATTATTTTTAATGGAGTAGTTGGCATCGGAGACACTAAAGTAAATATGTATTTCGAACTAACAGCCATTGTGCTGTATCTAATTTATTGCACAATTGTCATCGAAAAAATGAAATTGCCTTTGCCTTTTGCTTGGGGCTCTGATTTTGTATATTGGCTGAGTTTGTTCACGATGAGTAGTTTGTATTTATATCGATGGCGAAAAAAGCAGATTAGAGATTCGAGATAAAAGACGTGCAAGATTTACTTTTTTTTTTATAAATCTATGATTCTTTGCGTTTAAATCTGTTTATACTTTTAAAATAAAATACAATATAGATAAACTTTAATGTTTCTCTAACAACTTATAGCGTATCACAAGCATCTAAACACTTATTTTTGCAGACATGTATACAATAATTTCAGCAACAAACAGAAACGGGAGCAATACACTCAAGGTTTCAAAACAATATCAAACATTTTTTAAAGAACAAGGCATTGATGCCAAATTACTTTCGTTAGAAGATTTTAACTCATTTCACAGGGATGGAAGTTTTAATCAATTAGAAGCTGAATTTTTAGCACCAGCATCAAAATTTATTTTTATCATGCCCGAGTATAATGGAAGTTTTCCGGGCGTGTTTAAATTGATGATGGATATCAGTGATTTGTCTGTTTGTTGGAACTTTAAAAAAGTAATGTTGGTTGGAGTTGCCAATGGCAGAGCAGGAAACCTTCGGGGTATAGATATCATGACCAATATCTGTAATTATATGAAAATGCATGTATTTTTTAATAAATTTCCAATTTCATCTGTTTCATCTGAAATAGAAAATGATGTTTTTATAAAAGAACAAACAATCCAAACCATAAAATCACAAATCGAAGGATTTATTAAATTTTAATATGGCAAAATCAAAAGGGTTCGGTTTTGTTTTCTTGATTTTAATCTTTGCTATCATTGAGTATTATACATTTACTGCAATTCGTTTTTCTTTACGCAATATTAAAAATCCATACAAAACATCTATTTTGGCAACCTATATCGCTGTTACCATAGTTTGGTTTGTATCAATTGCATTATTTCCTGTTTTAAGGAATATGGATATGAGCAAAGCGCTGAGAAATTTTGTGGTAAGTTTTGCAATGGGCATTTTAATCACAAAAATTTTAATTGCAATTGTTTTATTCATTGATGATTTAAGAAGAGGAACTTCATTTTTATTGGCGTTATTTTATAATAAAGAAACCATGCCTTTGACCTTAGAAAGAGGAATGACTCGATCTGAATTTATCAACAAATTTGCACTTCTTTTCGGTGGAACCATATTTGGAACTATGCTTTATGGGATGAGCAATCGGTATAATTACTCAATCAAAAATATTTCACTTTCTTTTGCAAATTTGCCCAAAGCATTTAAAGGGATGAAAATTGTACAAATATCAGATATTCATGCTGGTAGTTTGTCTGATTTAGTTGCTGTTGCTAAAGGAATCGAAAAAATAAATGCAATCAATGCCGGTGCTATTTTTTTTACAGGGGATTTAGTGAATAATAAAAGTGATGAGGCCGAAGAGTTTATTCCCATTTTTTCTAAATTAAAAGCGAAGCATGGCGTGTTTTCTATTTTAGGGAATCATGATTATGGCGATTATGTAGAATGGGAAAGTAAAGCACACAAGAAAGCTAATTTGGATAGATTGAAAGAAATTCATCAAGAAAATGGTTGGCGTTTATTGTTGGACGAACATGTTGTTTTAGAGCAAGGCGGCGAAAAAATTGCACTCATTGGTGTTGAAAATACCAGTTTTAAAAATCGTTTTCAAACTTATGGCAGTTTAGAAAAAGCGTATCAAGGTTCAGAAATTCATCCTTTTAAAATTTTACTAAGTCATGATCCTTCTCACTGGGATGGTGAAATTAACTCAAAGTACAAAGACATTGATTTAACCTTAAGCGGACACACCCACGGCTTTCAATTTGGAATTGATATTCCTTGGTTGAAATGGAGTCCTGTTCAGTATATTTATAAGCAATGGGCTGGTTTATATCAACAAGACAATCAGCATTTATATGTCAATAGAGGATTCGGATTTTTAGGTTATCCCGGTAGAGTAGGCATTATGCCCGAAATAACCGTGATTGAATTAGTTTAATGTTCGGCTTTTATTGCGTACTTTTAATTGCTGTGCCTTAGTGAATTTAGTATGAAAAAATCTAATTTATCTAACCCCTAAGGAATAATCTTATAGAGCAAAAAATAGTAACTTTGTAAAATAATGTTGGAAAATGAAACACGAAAATTTATTGAAAATATCATTCAAGGAAATGTCATTCAAGGGCAAAAAGATAATCTCACAACAGTCAGAAATTACCTTTTCACAAGCTTTGGATCAAATAATGAGGTTAAAACAAAATACAATTATCAACCAACAAATAAAGAAAAGCAGAAGTTAGCTTTAATTGATTTTATTAATAAAAATTCTCTTTGGATAGATGATGAATTAATTGTAAATAATTATTTAACTGAAGGAGGTGAAGCCAAGATATATTTTGGGAAAGACGGCAAGTCGGTTATAAAATTAAATGATTCAATTTATTATAGTACTTGGTTTGACTATTTTAATAGTGTACTTCTTCATAATTGCTTTTTCCCCAATACAAATTACGAACTGATTGGATTTATATTAAAAAATCAAGTTTTATTTGCTGTTTTAAAACAACCTTTTATTATTTCTTCCGAAATGGTTGATTTGAATAGCTTGCAACAATTTTTGGAGTTCAACGGGTTTATAAATATAAAAAGAACTGATTATTTTAATGAAGAATTTGGTTTGATTTTAGAAGATATTCATGATGAAAATGTACTAGTAAATAATGATGTTTTATTTTTTATTGATACCGTTTTTTATATAAATACCCACAAACATTAATTCTCTATAACTATTAAACGATACACAAAAAATGAAAATACTCATGGTTTGCCTGGGCAATATTTGTCGTTCTCCAATTGCTGAAGGCGTATTGCAACATTTAGCAAATGAACAACATTTAAATTGGACAGTTGAAAGTGCTGGCACCAATCAATTTCACATAGGAGAGGAGCCTCACAAAAGCTCTCAAAAAGTATGTAAAGAAAATGGAATTGATATTTCCCATCAACGAGCACGTCGATTTAAAACGGAAGATTTTCTGGAATATGATTTAATTTTTGCTTTAGCGACCGATGTAATAGATGAAATGAAAACCTTAACAGAAGTGCATTTTAATGCAACAAAAGTTCAGTTGTTGTTGGATATAATTTATCCTGGAGAAAATAAATCGGTTACCGATCCTTGGTATGGAACTGAAGCAGGGTATTACCCTGTTTTTGATGAAATAAAAAAATGTTGTGAAGCAATTGTAACAAAATATAAGTAATGGAACAAGAAATTCCACATCGCTATTTTATTCTCAATAAACCATTTAATATGGTATCCCAATTTGTGAGTACAGATGATGTGCCACTATTGACCGCTATCGATTTTAATTTTCCTGAAGGAACACATGCCATTGGGCGTTTGGATGCTCACTCTGAAGGGTTATTAATTTTAACCACCAATAAAAAAGTTACTCGGCTTTTGTTTCAAGGAAAAGTGCCTCACAAACGAACCTATTTAGTGCAAGTATTACATCATGTGTCGCACGAATCGTTGCAAAAAATAAGAGACGGAGTGACTATTCGCATTAAAGGGAATGTCGATTGGATAACGACCCCTTGTGAAGCCGAAATTGTAGAAAAGCCTGCCAATTTATTTTTGGTAGAAAATGCTTTGCAAGATTTTATTCCTCATTCATGGCTTACCATTTCACTCACCGAAGGTAAGTTTCATCAAGTGCGAAAAATGGTATTGGCTTTGCGTCACAAATGCCGACGATTAATTAGAATGTCTATCGAAGATATTCATTTAGACGATTTGCAACCAGGCTGTGTAAGAGAAATGAATGAAGCCGATTTTTTTCAAAAGTTGAAGATTGACTATCCGTAATATTTTTTTGTAATCATCTACATGTTCTATAATCATCCACAACGGCGTTGGCACCATTCAACGAATTAACTTTATTCAACTTTCTAAATTCAATTTAAATCCTCATTTTTGCCAAATGTTGCAACGCATTAAAAATATTTCAATCAACGATTTTACCTATCTATTACCAGATGAAAAAATCGCTCGTTATCCGTTAGAAAAAAGAGACGAATCAAAATTGTTGGTGTATCAAAATGAAGAAATTACGGATTTTAAATTCAATGAAATCAATACTATTTTAGAAGAAGATACCTTGCTTATTAGCAATGAAACAAAAGTAATTGCAGCACGGTTGTTATTTTATTTACCTACAGGAGCTAAAATAGAAGTCTTTTGTTTAGAGCCATTTGTCCCTTCCGAAATTAATCAAAGTTTACAATCCAACGCCCCGGTGCAATGGATGTGTATGATTGGGAATTCGAAAAAATGGAAACCCGAAGAGCCGTTAATCATGGTTTGCAATGAGTTTAATTTAACAGCAAAAAAAGTTTCACAACAGCAAAATGCCTGGGTAATTTCGTTCGAATGGGATAATGCAACAAAATCATTTGCTGATGTTTTAGCGCAAGCAGGACATATTCCGTTGCCACCATATTTAAACAGATCAGATGAGGAAAGTGATAAGGTTCGCTATCAAACCATTTTTGCAAAACACGAAGGCTCAGTGGCAGCACCTACTGCTGGTTTGCATTTTTCAAATGAAGTGGTAATAAACTTAGCGAAAAAAAATATTCATTTCACCTCAGTGACTTTACATGTTGGTGCAGGAACTTTTTTACCCGTAAAATCGGATACCTTGGAAGGGCATCACATGCACGAAGAAATTTTTGTGGTAACCATAACCACTTTACAAAAAATTAGAAACAACAAAGGTCAACGAATTGCAGTAGGAACTACATCGTTAAGAACATTGGAAAGTCTTTATTGGACAGCCATTCAGTTGCAAGAAAATGCAGCTTTGAATTTAGCCGATTGCCATGTGACACAATGGATGCCTTATCAAAAAATACAAACGATGACGGCCAATGAAGCACTTGATTTATTAATTCATCATGCAGATAAAAATGGCTTAACACAAATTAGTGGAAAGACGAGTTTGTTGATTGCTCCTGGCTATGACATTAAAATGGTCGACGGAATCATTACCAATTTTCATCAACCCAACAGCACGTTGTTGTTATTAGTTTCTGCCATGGTGGGTGATGATTGGCAAACTATTTATGAACATGCTTTGCAACACAATTATCGGTTTTTAAGTTTTGGCGATAGCTCTTTATTGATGAAAAAATTAAATTCATAAAAATAAATTCCATGAAAAAAATAATATTATTCTTTTTACTAATTACCCCATTTGTAATTTTTGCTAAACATAAAATGGACTATTCGATCACTTATAAGCTTGACTATAAAGAGGCAAAAGAAACCCTTTTACAACTTGTATTAATTGATAGTTTGACAAAAGATACCTTAACAGCTCCCATTGAAATAGTTTATAAAAGCCAACAAGATTCTTCATCAAAGGGAAAAATGATTACGTATGATTTTGAAAAAATAAATGCGCCTCAACCATTTAATCCTGCTTTGTATACCTTTAAAAACAATGGTTGTACAGTAAAAGATGTGGACATTAAAAAAAATAAATTAAATTGTTTAACGATATTTCTTACAAGAGGATCGATTGAATTTTCATACTCAATAAGTGATACAACACCTGTCGATTTTGAAGCTAAAATTATGTTTCAAAAATATGATCCACAACATGCCATCATTCAAGATTGTAAAAAAATAGGGCATTATAAACTAGGCACTTATTATGTAGAAGTCAATACGTTTCCTATTTCAAAAAAACATGTAAATGTAGAACTCGGCAAAAGATATACTTTAATCATTGAAAAACCAGGTAACCTCATCATCGATAAACCGTCGACAATCTCAGCACTTAAAATGTATGAAAATAAATTTCGTGCATGGAGAGAAAATAAAGAGATAAACTTAAATGAAAAAGCAAACTATACATTGAAAATTCAACCAGGGGAATATAAATTTACATGGCTTGAGGATAATCAATTAAAAGAAGCAATCATTATTGTCCAATCTGATAAAACAGAAAGAATGTATTTCAACAATTAATCATTAATTATTACTCCGTTCCCATTAATAAATAGGCTTTAATAAATCCATCCAAATCGCCATCCATTACAGGACCTACGTTGCCTACTTCGTAGTCTGTTCGGTGGTCTTTAATCATTTTGTAAGGATGAAAAACGTAGGAGCGAATTTGAGAACCCCACTCAATTTTCTTTTTGCTGGCATTGGCTTCGTCTCTAATGGCATTTCGTTTTTGTATTTCAATTTCATACAATCTACTTTTTAGCATTTGCATAGCCAACTCTCTATTGCCTAATTGACTTCTATCTTGCTGACAAACCACTACAATGCCCGAAGGAATATGGGTCAACTGCACTTTGGTTTCTACCTTATTTACATTTTGACCTCCAGCACCACCACTTCGTGAAGTCTCCATTTTAATATCAGCAGGTAAAATTTCGATGTTAATGGTATCATCTACCAAGGGATAAACATTTACCGATGCAAAACTTGTATGACGACGCGCATTGCTATCAAAAGGCGAAATGCGTACCAAGCGATGCACTCCATTTTCGCTCTTCAACAATCCAAACGCAAAGCTCCCTTCAATTTGAAACGTACATGTTTTTATGCCAGCGCCATCTCCCCATTGCCAATCTACTTCCGAAACCGACCAACCTTGTTTTTGCGCATACATTCTATACATCCGAGCTAATATCTCAGCCCAATCTTGACTTTCGGTACCACCAGCACCCGCATTTATTTGCAACATCGCCGTCAGTTCATCTTCAGGCTCGTTTAACGTCGATTTAAATTCTAATTCATCAATTTTTAAAATAGCCAGTTCATGTGCTTGCTTTGCATCTTCTTCTGCAGCTTCTCCCTCTTTCCAAAACTCAAACATCACTGCAAAATCTTCCACAGCAGCTTCGGTTTTGGCATATAAATCAGTCCAAAACGAATTTGTTTTTATTTCCTTCAACACCGCAGTTGCTCGTTTATTATCGTCCCAAAAACCAGCCGATAAACTCAATGCTTTATCGTTCTCAATTTTATGGAGTTTTTCGTCTAAATTCAAATAATTACGCAACGATTTTACTCGTTCACGCATTTCTTTTAATTGTTCAATCGTCATAAGAGCGCAAATATAAGCAGAGTTGTTCGATGTATGATATTCGATGTCTATTTTGAAACTAAAGTCTTTTTGAGCTCATCGAAAAATACAAAGCTTGTCTCTTTGCAGAGGAACCACAAAGGAAATATAGTTTGTAAAGGGGATTATTTTATTTTTCTGTAATGTTTTATTGCTATAATGGATGCAACAATGAACGGAATAGTTGAAATTATTATTTTGAAATTCATGCTCATTATACCAACAATGCACATAAAACCTAAAAGTAGTCCTAATCCTCCAATGCTTATGTAAGTCAATATTTTACTAGGTGTCTTTTGAAATATTGTAATTAGTAAAAGTATTTGACCTATTATTGGCAGTACTATAAACGGATGTAACACAGAAGTCGGGTCGGTACATAATTTGGAAAAAATTTCTGACTCTGCTTTGAAGAGAAAGATTTGATTATTTCCACCCCATTCTAAATATCCCAAAAGCGAAGTGATAATTAAGAGGGTGTTTAAAACTTTACTTTTCATTTTGTTTGTACTCTATAATTTATTGGTGTCGTCTTTAAAGCTGATCGCCTAACGTTTTGTGGCTTTGCGAAGTTGCGAACTTCGTAACCGATTATTTTCTATCAAAGATAAAATTGCTTACGGAAAATAAACGTGAACTTACCACAAATTTCGTCATTTTAACTATCGGTTGTTGTCTCACCAAGCGAGATAAGCAGTTTGCTGAAACACCAACCTGTAGAAAGAAAATTTCTTATAAATTCTTCTGCTGTCATTTTACGGTGTGTTTGTTAAGCTTGCAGGTAAAGTTTTGCAGCTACCCGAAGGGCGGGACTTTTACCACAAAACTTGATTTGAAAAACTAATTTTTGATTAACCACAAAACTGTCTTTGGAACACGAAACCCCGCCTTTTGGGTAGGTTCTGTTACAAGCTGGTGTTCTTTTGGTGGTGCAATATCCGTTTATATTTACAGTTGTTTTGGTGTTGTCTATTTGAATCTAATTTGCAAGTTTAGTTTGAAATAAATTTGTCCATTTTCCTCGTATATTTTACCAAAATCGTGTCTTGTGCTACTTGCTGTTTCAAGTTTTGTGTTAGCGAACAAATAGTCCTCAAATTGATTTCTGTTGTAAATGTGGTAACATAAAATATCTCCATTTTCTTTTACAATTAAATAACCACCAGTTGCATCATAAATGCCTGTCCATACTTTTGATGGCGTCATCCCTAAAGCTACATCGGTCAAAAAACGTTTAATTTTATAGTCGTAAAATGTATGTGCAAACTGGGTGTCGTAGCCCAATGGGTTTGCCTTATTTATGCTGTCTGTGAGGTCTTTTGTTGAACTTAATGTTGTTGTGAAAAAGGTTTTGATAATTTCAGCTACAATGTTTGGAAGTAAACTGTCGATAAGCACTAAATTGTTTTTGAAAATGCTATTTTCAAGTGTTATAAATTTGAATTTTCCACCTTGCTTTTTAATTGCTTCAATTCTGTCTTTGATTTTACTTTTGGTCTCAATTTCATTAATTACTTTTATTTCTTTAGCTGTCGGTTTGAAGCCCGAAATTTGATAAATGAAATTAGTGGTTTTACCTGCATTTAAAATTGTAGAATCATTGCCAACTTGAGATTTTATACTAAAACCTAATTCTGCTGTTTGGTTTATACGCTGGTCGTGAATGACAATTCGAATATCAGTTTTGGAAGTTGATTTTGCTTTTAGTGTTTGACAATTTATAGATGTCATAAATGCTTCAACTTCGGGAATGCCGAATGTTCCTTTTTCTCCCTTTATTTTGGTCAGCAATTTTGAAGCCTGTTCTGTAAATATTTTTACCGGAATTCTTAATTGCTCTTTTCCTCCTGAAATAATTACTAAATCTCCGTTTATTTCATATTCAAAATCTCCGCCACTTTCGTTGCGAATGATTTTTATAATTGGGTAAAAAAGTTCTTCAACTTTGTTTAAGTCGGCATCTCCTGCAAATAATTGTTTGTCGCCAAGCAATTTGAACAAAGCATATATTTCACTCCATTCGCCTTTATTTCCTGTTAGCATTTGTAATTCCTATTAGTTCTAAAATTTTCGTTGCTGTTGCCTGAATTGCAGGCACGGCAACTGAGTTGCCGAATTGCTTGTAAGCTGATGCGTCAGCAACAGGAATTACATATTTGTCGGGAAAGCCTTGTAATCTTGCCCATTCTCTCGGTGTCATTTTACGAATGCCCTCACGATTTACAGTTCCTTTAATATGTGTTGTCGGAGTATAATCTGTAATTCTATGGTCATAAACTAAATTTCTTTCTCTACCCATTCCACCAACTACAATTGCGTTTGCAATTCCATCATCTGGAATAATTGCATAACCAAAACCATTTCCTTTTCCCTCGTGTCGTGCTTTATGATTGACTAAAGTTTGCACATATTGAGTGGATAAAAAGTATTTTGTTGCAGGAACTTTCTTTTCTTTTATGTCTGCAAATTTTACTTTTTTATTTGTCGGTTTTGGATATTCAAATGTTGTTATTCCAGTGTCTTTGCGGAAACCAACAATATAAATTCGTTCACGATGTTGCGGAACTCCAAATTCTTTTGCGTTTATTACTTGTGGTTCGGGAACAAAATAGTCAAGGTCGTTTCGTAAAACATTCAAGATTGTTTCAAGCGTTTTTCCTTTGTCGTGGCTCCTCAAACCTTTTACATTTTCAAGGAAAATCGCTTTAGGTTTATGTTTTTTAATAATTTCTGCAACGTCAAAAAACAGCGTTCCTCTTGTGTCGTCAAATCCTCCACGTTTGCCAGCAATTGAAAATGCTTGGCAAGGAAAACCTGCACACAATAAGTCGAAATTATTGGGTATATAGTTTTTTACTTGTGGTTTAGTAATGTCGCCAAATGGAATTTCTCCGAAATTTGCTCTATATGTTTTTTGTGCTCCTTTGTCCCACTCGCTTGTGAATACACATTTCCCTCCAAGATTTTGCATTGCAAGTCTGAAACCGCCAATTCCAGCAAAAAGGTCAATAAATTTAAAAGTATAATTGTCAGGAGTTGGAAACGGAACGTTTTCAACTTCAAAAAGTAGTTGTTGAAGTGCGTCTTCTGCAACCATTGAAATATTTTCGTCTTGTTCTTTATATTGAACATATTCCTTTAAAGCACTCAAAGCATCCTTTTTGTAATGCTTTGAAACTCCATTATGTATGTTATGTAAATAGTGAGTTAATACAGCTTTCTTGTCGGCTTTTGGCTCTATAAGTCTAATTTGAAAGCGTTTGCCGTCAAATTCATCTATGCTTATTTTCTCTTTTGTCTTCATTTATTTTATTGTCATAATTCAAGTTGCAAGTTCGCAAAAAATAACTATTCAATACTCTTTTCTTGTCCCAAATTTTCAACAGTTTTTAGTTGGATGAGTTTTGGTGGATTTTGCCGTCTGTTATAGAACAAATGTTGAGGGCTTGCAATGACTTCCTACACTTGCTTGTAACGGTTTGCAACTACAAGAAGTTGGCGATTTCGAAGCGCAAAACTGTCTGCCACTACTGAACTTGATACGAAGCACAAAGCTTCATTGAACCACAGAACCGCCAATTTCTTGTAGCTGCTGTTATGGGCTGGTTCCTTATCAAAAAAATGAAAAATTTCTATTTAGTTTGTTTTAGCTTTATCCATTTTTTATTTACACAGATTCAAATTTTAACAATTAGTTGTCAATTCTAAAAAAAATTATCCATGGTAACAATCTTGACTCGTCTCGTTAACGTCTCCTTCAAAAAGTAATTTTTCCCCTTGTTTAACTATTATTTTATATTTTGTATCAGTATTATCTAAATTAAAATCCTTTTTTGAAAATTTAATTTCACCGTTCATATCAATTTTCTCTTTTTTGAAAATCTCCTTTCCATTATTTATAATAATTAAAGAAACATTTTCTCCTACACCATTAATAATAAGATTGTCAAAAACTTCTCTTATATGACAGGACTCTCCATATCCAGAGCAATCTGCGGAATTAAAAGTGCATTTTTTTTCTTTTTGAAATAATTTTTTCTCCCTTATTTTTCCTGTTGTAGCACTTTTTTCTCCTTCATAATACTCATCATAATTATGAGCTAATTCCTTAAAAAAGATTTTAATCTGTAAATTTTCAGGTGTTAAAATAATAGTTTTCTGCAACGTGTCTTTCTGAACATTATTAGGCGCTTCATTTTTAATTTCAGTTAAGCCCCTTACTTTACTTTTATTTTCATTTGACCCTCCGCCACAGCTTGTAAATGATATAGAAGCAAATAAAATTGCTCCGAAAATTGTCATTATTTTTTTCATTTTTTAATTTATTTCTTATTCCTACTCTTTTGGATTTTCAGAATACTCCCTGTTTTTTTAAGTGGTTTTCTTGACTCCACATTTTTGTCTGTCACTTTAGGTGGTCAGCCTGCCTTGAACCGCTATGTCTGTTTAACTTGCCTATAACGTTTTGCAGCTTGCAGAAGTGGCGGCTTTAAAGCACAAAAGTTACTAAAAATTCCTGAACTTTCAACAAGCACGAAAGTTTCTTAAAAAGCACTAAACCCGCCATTTTTGCAAACTGCTGTTGTGTGATGTGCTAAACCTTTACTTTTTTTATTCACTTACTTTTTGTTTTAAAACCAACTTTTTTTGTAACCTTGACTTAATTTCCGTCAGGAAGCATAGCATACAACTTACTTATAGAGGCTACTCTTCTCCTTATTGTTTTCATTTTACGTTGATTTTTTGAGCAAAGAGGCTACAATATTTTGTTAATAGCAAAACAAAGATATTTAAAAAATCTTTTATTATTTCAAAGAATAAATCATTTTTCAACGTTTTGCTAACTTTTCATAAAATAGTAGCGAAACATATCTTTGGCAATCCCAGCCAATTCTAACGGAATGCCTTGGTCTTCATATTCCGAAATGTCGTACCAAGTGAGGTCTTCGGTATCAATAAATTCGAGGCACGAGGATCCAATGGATAATTTATAATCGAGGTGCGTATAGCTGGGAACAAAGTAGCCGGGATAAAAAAAGTCTAATTTGTTTTCGAGGCAAATGTCTATTTGTAGGTAAATTAAATATTTGCCTAAACTGTGGTTTTTATAATTGGGATGATAATAAGCTGAAATGCCTTCGGCACTTTTATGGCCTAAATCAAAATAACTGCAAGCAATGAGTTCGTTTTTATCATATAAATTAATTTCGTAGGTGTTAAAAACATCCTCTTTTTGAGTGCCAAAAAAGCACTTCAACATCAAATCGGTTAAGGAAGTAGAAGTTCTAAAGGGCATGGCTTCTCTGTAAGTTTGAAACAATTGTTCGTGTGCTTCATCAATTTCAAACTTTTTAAGTTCGATGCGAAAATCTTTGTTTCGTTTTTTGAGGTTATGATATGTTTTGGTATGCACATAATCTTTGAGTCGGTTGCGCAACCAAATGGTTCTGTAAATGCGTTGTTGAAACGTAACAAAATTAGTTGTAAATAATGCTTGCCCCATTCTGAACCAGCCAATAGCCAGCATTTGGTCTAAAACCTGTGGTTCGTGCTTGGTGGGGTAAATGAATTGTTCAAACATATAAGAGTGTATGCAGATGACAGATGTCAGTTTTTTTATTGGTTTCAAAATTAGGAAATTATAAAATAATTTTTCAAATTGATTTTTATAAAACATTCATAATTTATCCCGACATCTATTGTCCAACAACTCCAATCATCACCCCAAAGCCACCATCAGTTTGAATGAAGTTTTGTGAGGGCGCATAAAACCGACTCACAAATCCATCTAAATAAAGGGCTTCTTTGCAGCCATGGTCTTGGTAAAATTTAGCAAATTTGTAAAAATTAATGGGCTGTGCGCTCATCGAAAATAATACATTTCCATTGCTGTCGATGCCCACACCATTTCGAATGTTAAGGTTCACACTTTCTTTCTCAAATAACGAATTTATGTTGCCTTCATGAATGAGCATGGGCCCACTTTGAGTGGCATAAAAAGCCTCTTTTGCATATTGGTTCGCATGTGCAGTGGTTGTTATAATGGCTTTTTTGTTTTTTGTGATGATAAAAACACCATTCGGATTGAGGTAAAAATTGCCTTTCCCTTTTCGAGTATTGAGCGCAGTAATGGTTTCGCCTTTGTGCACAAACCAACCCAATGGCGATTGGTCTTCCATGTACATTCCGCCATTGCAAGCAAAAAGTAATGTTTTATTTTGTTGCGCACACACTTTTTTTAAATAGCCTAAACTGCCAATGATGCTGTCGTGCGTATCTTTCCAAAAGAGTTTAATTGCGTCTTTTTTAGAATCGACCACATAGTAAATAAAATCTTCTTTTGCAGCACTGTTATTAATCGCTCCTATGATTTCTTTGCCTGCTTTTTTCGCTTGTTTTTTAATTTCCTTTTTAGTTTGTTCGTCGAGTTGATTGCAACTAATGAGAATAAATAGCAAAAGCGATGTCAGGTATCGGATGTTTGTTGTCGGTAGTTTCATCTATATTTGGAATAATTATTTTTTTAAATCGTCAACCTAGCACCGACATCTGGCATCTGGCATCTTTTCAAAAGCGCTTCATGCAATTTCAATACTTGAGGAATTACTAAATTTTCATCATCGTTGATGATTTCGTAATCACAAAATTTTCTTTTTTCTTCGTCAGTGGTTTGTTTGTTTGCACGATTCATGGCTTCATCGTGGGAAGTATGATCTCGTTTTATGACACGAATAATTCGTTTGTCTAAAGGGCAAGAAACCAATATTAATTTATCTAAGGAAAGATTAGAGGCGCTTTCAATCATCAATGCCGCTTCTTTAATTGCATAAGGAGCAGTTTGTTTTTGCATCCATTCATCAGCATGTTTTTTTACGATTGGGTGCACAATACTGTTGAGTATTTTTAGTTTTTCAATATCATTAAAAACAATTTCTTTCATTGCATCTTTATCAAAATAATTATTTTTATAAACGCCTTCACCAAAATGCGCAATGATTTCTTGCTTCATTTTTGCATCGGTATCATATAATTTTTTGGCTTCATCATCGGCATAATAAATAGGAATGCCCAACGTTTGAAATATTTTACAAACGGTAGTTTTGCCACTGCCTATTCCTCCTGTAATGCCAACTTTAAGCATGAATTATTTTTTTCAAAAGTACAACTAAATATTTTTTTTAATTTCTATTTCATCAAAGAGTATAAAATTTGTTGCCTCACAATTTCCTTTTTATATACCCATCATTTTTTTTAAGATACACTATAGATTAATAATCGGTACAATTGGTAATGATAAGTATACTTAGCAAAATATGTTGCATACCTTACCACAAAATTAAAAAGTATATGTTTAGAAAATTTACAACAACAGACAAACTATTATTTGCAGCAGCGCTAATGTCGTTAGTGTTTTCAGAAGTTCTTTATTTTCAAGGAGAAAAATCAGATGGTACTTTCATTGGAATTTGGGTGCCGTCTATATTAGCATTTGGTATTTATTTAAAACTTATAAATAATAGAAAATGATTAATTTAATACCTTATTTTGCCGCATTAATTACATTAATGTTTGGTCTCGGCTTTGCCTTAGCATTAAAAGATAGAAGAAAATAATACGTGTTATTTTGGCTAAAAATTTTAAACTGCACAGTATGTGGTTAAAACTAAACGTTAAAAACTAAAAACTCATTTCTATATTTGCAACATGAAATTCCTTCAAGATTTATTTGCAGAAAATTATAATGCCGAAAACTTTTTTGTATTGGCTGGTCCATGTGTGGTTGAAAGTCGTGCCGTTTTAATGGAAACAGCGGAGACATTAGTAGAAGTATGTACGGAATTAAAAATTCCATTGGTGTTTAAATCATCCTATACGAAAGCAAACCGCAGCAGTGTAAATTCATTTACCGGCATTGGAAATGAAAAAGCATTGGAGTTATTGGCTGAAGTAAAACAAAAATACAATATTCCATTAGTCACTGATATTCATACAGAAGCCGATGCGATTATGGCAGCCAATTATGTGGATGTATTGCAAATACCTGCTTTTTTGTGTCGTCAAACATCGTTGTTGGTAGCAGCAGCGCAAACTGGCAAAGTAGTGAACATCAAAAAAGGACAATTTCTTTCGCCTGATGGCATGCAATTTGCAAAAGAAAAAATAGAATCGCAAGGCAATGAAAAAGTGATGTTGACGGAAAGAGGAACTACGTTTGGCTATCATGATTTAATTGTTGATTACAGAGGCATACCAATCATGAAGGCATTTGGCAAACCAGTGATTATGGATTGCACACATGCGTTGCAACAACCTAACCAATCCAGTGGCGTAACAGGAGGCAAGCCAGAATTGATTGATACGATTGCCAAATGCGCCATCGTTTCTGGAGCAGATGGATTATTTATAGAAACACATCCTGATCCTAAAGTGGCATTAAGCGATGGAGCCAACATGATGCCGTTGAAAGATTTTAAAGCCTTGATGCAAAAATTAATCAGAGTTCGTCAAGCGATCATGTAACCTAACTTCCCTCCTTGAGGAGGGATAAAGGGAGGTATTCCCTTGAGGAGGGATAAAGAGGTCTAAAGGGAGGTTTAATAAATCAAAATAAATTAGTGGCATTAAGAGAACATGAGATTTCGATGTTGGCAAAATTTCTTCCTGCAAATACGGCAGAAGAAGTGATTGATTATATGCATAGCCATAAAATTCATTTATCTATTAAAAAAGAAAGGCGACGAATTTTAGGCGATTATAGGCCGGCCCACAATGGCAAGCCACACCGAATTTCGATCAATGGTAATTTGAATGAATATCATTTTTTAATTACTTTTTTGCATGAGTTGGCTCATTTGCTGACGTTTTTAAATCATCAAGGCAGGGTGAATCCACACGGACAAGAATGGAAAAATATTTTTAAAATTTTGCTGAAACGATTTCAAGATAAAAAAGTTTTTCCCGAAGACGTCGAATTCGCATTAGATAAATCGATGAATAATTTAGCAGCAAGCACTTGCTCAGATCCTTATTTATATAAAGTTTTACATAAATATGACCATAAAAAAGATGTTTTTTTAGTAGAACAAATTGCAATAGGAGATACCTTTAAAACAGATAAAGGACAAGTTTTTAAAATGGTTGAGAAAAGACGCACTCGTTATTTATGTGAAGAAGTTAAAACGGGAAAACGCTATTTATTTCCAAGTATTTACGAAGTTTCTAAAGTTTAGTTAAAAAATGTAAGCATTTTTTATATATTTGTATGTATTAAAATATGCAAATGAAAAAGCTATTATTAAGTTTAATATTCGTTACGATCGTAAATGTTGTATTTGCTCAATTTAACTACATTCCAAATGGTGTTAATGATGCACCAACATTAGGACCACAATTTGGAATTGTAGGAGGAGGATTTACAGCAATGTTAAATAATCGAGATGATATTGATGCTGATCAACGTTTAGACCCTCAGTTAATGAATTTTTCATACGGTGGAGGTGTTGAGTATATTTATTGGTTTCAAAATACAGTTGGCTTTGGAGCGCAGTTAAACTATTGGGTAGCAGGGGCGGCCTACAAAGGGGTAGATACATTGTACCCTCAGTATAATTTAAATTTAGATGCAAAATCTAAATTGACCTACGCAAAATTGCCTTTGTTGTTTCATTTTAAATCATACAACAGATATTATCCAAATAGAAGATTGCGTTTTAGTGCTGCGTTTGGTCCATATGCCTCTTTTTTGTTAAATTATTCAGATAATGTTCGTCTTTATAATGACAGTGCAAAGGTTGAATACAAGTCCAATTATTCAGCAAAAGAATTAGAGGCATCAACGAATCTTTCAACTGTAAAAACAAAAGGTAGAATTTCGAGTGAATTATACAACAAATTTGATTTAGGTTTTATATTTGCTATAGGAGGTGAAATGAGGTTGTGGAAAAAAACCGTAATTGCATTGCACATAAGAACAGATGTTGGAATTTCAAATGTGGAAAATACAAGAGGCATGAAAATTAAATATGCTGATGCCAGTGGCAATTATCCTGCAAACACTCCAGAAGTGGATTTTAAGTATTGGGATGGGTATTACTCAAAATTTAATGAGCCTACCGCTATAGATAAATTAGCCGGTTGGCAGTCCAATAGACCAGCTACTAAGAATTTTTCAGTAGGCGCATTTATATCATTGCGCAAATATTTTTAATAAAAAATAATCATCGAGAGAGATTAATTACAATGAAGAAAATAATAATATTAATAACTTGTTTAGCATCTCAATTAGCTAGCTCTGCACAAAATGAAGGTCGATTTGGAATTATTGCTGGAGTAAATAAAACTTCAATGAGTAACACTGCGGACAAAAGTTTTGGCGATATGTTGCCAACATTTAAGCCTACTTATGGAATTGAAGCTGGTTATCATTTTACATTATTTAAATCAATTCCAACTGGTTTCACGTTTCAATTAACTCAAAATCATTTAGGGCAAAATTACAGAGGATATTATCAAGATAGCTCTGATTATTGGGCTTATAGAAGATTGAATTATATTCGTGCTGGATTAGGGTGGCATTTTGGAACCAATATTAGAAGACAAGTATCTGCTACATTTACGATAGGTGCCACAATGGGCATGCTAACAAGCTTTCAAGACAGATATGAATTAAGAAGATACAATAATGATCGATTAATCATGGATGTAAAGAATAATGATGTTACGTTTTATGATACTAAAAATATAAAAGGAACATTAAATAATTCATTATTCAACAAAACGGATATGACTATTTTTGCTTCAATTGGAATGGATTTTTTATTGAGTAAACGAGTTGTGTTTGGCGTTTTAGCAAGATACGATAACGGGATAAGCCCTGTAGAAAATACGGCTGCAAAATTCTCTGTCAATTATCAAACAACACCCACTTCAATTAAAAATTATTATCCTTATAACCCCAAAACAATTTACAGAACACCTATTGACCCCACAAAAATATTAAGAGAGGAAACTGTTAATAAGTATGCAGGTATCTATTTAACGTTAAAATATCGGGTGTTTAATAAGGAAAAAATTGAATTTTGGTATAAAGAAAATCAAAAAAGCAACTATTAATTTAGTTGTTTTTTTTTGCCTAATTACCTAACAGATTATTGAGTAACTTTACTTAAAATATAAAATGCTTGCAAAAAATGTAATTGAAATTCAACTTTCTAAAATAGAAAGTTTATTAACTGAAGCGATAACACAGGAAAATCCAGGATTGTGGCTAATTCAAAAAAATTTGAGAACACCCATATTTATGCTAGAAGCCATTTTTAAAGTGTATGAAAAAGTATATACTAACAAAGAATTTAAAAAAATAAAATTGAAATGCAAAGTGCTTGAAGATGCATTAGGCGCAGTTGATTTTTATAATGTTTCAGCTAAAGAGTTTTCGAGTAACAAACAAATTAAACCAAACGTAATAAAATATTTAAAGCTACAAACATCAGAAAAAATTACGATTTTAAACGATGTTTTACAGAAAGAAAATTGGTTAAATGGGAAAAGAATTCAAAAAATACGCAATGCATATCAACAAACTAACTGGTTTTCGGAAGTAAAAGAATTAAAATTAATAGAAGCATTTTATTTAAAATCAATTGATAAAGTCAATCAATTTATTGTAGAGACCACATTTGTTTTTGATAATGTTGAAGAGGATGTTCATGAATTAAGGCGTAGATTAAGATGGCTTTCAATTTACCCTCAAGCATTTAAAGGTGTTTTTCAATACGCTGAAAATAACTTACGACCAAGTATTCAAGTTAAGAAATATTTGACAACTGAAATTTTACATTCTCCTTATAATGTAATGCCTACAGCTGTTGAAGTAAAGAAGCCAATTCTATTAAATAAACATTTTTTCTTATCATTAAGTTGGATGATTCGTGAATTAGGAATGATAAAAGATGCAGGATTAAATGTTTTGATACTCA
>JBILBN010000143.1:0-3513 GCA_044353665.1 Chitinophagaceae bacterium
TCGGCAAATGGTTCATCCATCAGTGGAAAAATCTCCTCAATCAGCTCGATAGTCTTAGTTGGTGTCAAAACGCTCATATAGTGCTCTGTACCTAAATGATTGGCTACTTGAAGTGCATAATCTTGCTCATCATAAGACTTGTCCTCAAATCCAATAGAGAATGTTTTTATCTTTTGAGTAGAATTTAACTGAGCATAGTAGGCCACTGTCGAGCTATCTAACCCACCACTTAGAAACACGCCCAATGGCACATCGCTCATCAATCTAGAAGCGGTGGCTTGATTTAATAAACAATCTAGTTGGCTTTTGGCTGTATTAAAATCTAAACTATGATTAGTCGTAAAGTCATAATTCCAAAATCGTTTTTTGGTTTCGATTTTTCCATTTTTCACAATCAAATAATGCGCAGGCTCTAGCTTATATATGTTTTTATACAAACTAACAGGAGTAGGAATATAGTCAAAGGTGAGATATTGATTGATAGCATCTAGGTCTAACTCTTTTTTAACTAGAGGGTGTTTTATTACTGCTTTAATCTCCGACCCAAAAATAAACGTATCATCTATTTCTGTATAATAAAATGGCTTTTTACCCATTCGATCTCTCGCTGCAATTAATGTCCCTGATCTAAAATCATAGATAGCAATAGCAAACATTCCATGAATCATATCAAAAAATTCTAACCCATACTCTTGATATAAATAAAGAACTACCTCTGTGTCAGACGTTGTTCTAAAATTATATTTTCCCGTTTTTAGAAGCTTATCTTTCAGTATAAGATAATTGTATATTTCCCCATTAAAAATAAGCCCAATACTATTATCCGTGTTAAACATAGGCTGATGCGATCCTGAAGATACATCGAGAATGCTTAATCGAGCATGAGCTAGACAGACATTATCTTTGAAATGGACGCCCTGGTGGTCAGGGCCTCTATGCTTGATAGTCTGTATCATGCTTTTTCCAATCTCTTGGCTACCACGACCAATAAAGCCTGCTATGCCGCACATTTGTTTTTTGAATTAGTTTTTTACAATAAGAAAAATGATTTCTGTAGAACCTTAACCAAGTAAAATTGAAGTTCTATATAATTGTGGACTTAGTTTTGCGGAAAGTTAATTAGCAAAATTTATCTTTTCGTTAATTGAATACGATTTTTTTCCTTGAGATTCATAATAGGTTCTCATGAGCATCTCTGAGATTACGCCCATCAAAATAAATAAAATCCCTAAGATAAAAAACATCATACTAATCAATGGAAGAGGTGTCTGAACAAAATCTTTTTGACCCGTGACTTTAAAAAAGATAGCAATCATCATACTGACAATACAGCCGAGCAACGAAAGTAATCCTGCACCTCCAAAAAAATGCATCGGTTTATTCATGTATTTATCAAAGAACTTGATCAATACTAGATCTAATACGACTCGAAATGTACGCGTAATACCATAATTACTACTTCCAAACTGGCGTGGTTGATAATTGACTTCCACTTCACTTACTTTGCCACCTTGCCATTTACAATAGACAGGTATAAAGCGATGCATTTCACCATAGAGTATGACATCTTCGATGACTTCTTTCCTATACGCCTTTAAGGTACAACCATAGTCATGGAGTTTTACATTTGACACATAGGAAATAAGAGCATTTGCAAGCTTTGAAGGCAGTTTACGTGTTATGAATTCGCCTTTCCATCTGTTTTTTCTCCAACCAGATACCACATCAAATCCTTCATCCAGTTTATTTAATAAATTAGGGATATCATTAGGGTCATTCTCCAAATCACTGTCGATAAATATGAAAATATCTTTAGTCGCATGTTGAATTCCGGCATTGATAGCAGCTGTTTGTCCAGAGTTTTTTCTAAAATTCAAAATTTTTAAATTTTGGTTATTCCTAGCGATTTCTTTTAGGACATTTAACGACTTATCCTTAGATCCATCATTGATAGCTATGATTTCATGGTCAACATCTTTTAACACATTAGACAGGCTATCAATAAGAATTGGTATGCTTTTCTCTTCGTTAAATATCGGGATAATGACACTGATTGTCTTTGAATTCATCATATTAAGTTGATTTTATTTTACCTCCAAATTTCCACGAATTTCCATTTCTAAATATTGTATAAGTAGATGCATGATCGATTTCAGTAAATCTAGACATCCAGTTTTCAATGGTAGCTTTATCTATATAAATAGTCTGAGGAGTAACCAATTGATCAAAAGCTACATGCCTAAAGAACAAAAAGTTTCGTTTGCATATCCACTGGCTATATAAATAAAGAGGTGCGATACTAATTTTAAATGTTACAATAAAATGCGCATATAGAAAATATAGAAATGAAAGGGGCGTAGCAATTAAATATTTATTAAACCACCAAGGCAGTTTACTCGCAATTATTCTAATGGGGTCTACGATATATCGTATGATGGCATTGCCCTCTTTTGCATATACCCAGCAGTGAAAATTTCCACCAGGCTTCGTGTTTACAATGACAGATTCAAACGCTTTAAAGGCTTCTTTGACATGGTGAATCACTCCTATACAATAAGTTAAATCCGCTTTTTCAGTGCTTCGATATTCTACTAAATCATGTTGTATGATTTCATAATCTTTAAACCCAGTCATCTCCATATTTGCAATACATGACTTAACAGAATCTCCCAAGTCTACTCCAGTAAGTTTGCTAGGATTCCACTGGGTCATATGGACTAATAAGCTACCATTACCGCACCCTAGCTCAAGTACAGACTTATATTCTATTTGCTCTTTGGTAAGAGGTGAAAACCAATCTTCAAATTGGTCAAATGTATATACCGATCCATTTGGCAAATTATTCCATGAGTTGGCAAATGCTTCGGCTGTGGTTAAATCATTCATTTTATTTAAACTTCGTTATTAAAAATTAAGTTCTAAAGTCATTATCATATTATCTACAAATTTCAACACCTACTTTTTTACTCTAAACTCTTGCCACTTTTCATGACTAGTTCTAACAAACCAATCAGTAAATACCATACTGAAAACAACAAGAAATGGAAATGCCGACACTATATATCTATATTCTTCCATTTTTAGCCCCATTGGGTGTATCAATGCCAGATATAATCCAATACATGTCAATAGCAATTTATCATTCATAAATCTGATATTCCTTGTGAAAATAAAGATCAAACTACATAGACCAACTAATACCGTATAAATGTATAACAATGCATAGAATGCTTTAATAGATACCTCAACTTTATTTAAATCTAAAGTCATTCTATTAAATAAGTTGTATACTCCTGTGTGCCCAAAGAACAAACTAGAGGCATTGAATCTTGATTTAACATAATATAGCCACGGCTTCTCATTTCGAATGGATTCAATATAGCTATTCATCCTAGCTGAAATAGTAGCATCTATAGCCTTTTTCTCCGCGTTATCACCAGTCATATTCTGATATCTAATAATCAAATTTCTAATAGAGACTAGACTATCATAGTTAAATTTACTTGTATAAAT
>JBILBN010000072.1:0-11781 GCA_044353665.1 Chitinophagaceae bacterium
CTGCATATTTGGTATTTTTAACTGAGTATTTAGATTGTAGTTGAATAGCTTTCTTAATTAAAACCTCCTGTGATTGAGTAGTTTTAAAGATAAACAAACTAAAAACAAGAAGAGGTATGATTTCATTGGGAAAATCTGTATTTAGAATAAATAATAATTTTAATATATTATCTTTCTTAGTGGAGCACTCGGATTAGGATCACCATTCAAACCCCAACTAATTTTATTAATGTATTCAGAGCTAAATTTTAATATATTAATTTGTTGTTTATTGTAAATCTCTATTAATTCATGTTCTATATTATCACTGCTTGCATAACAATCTCCTAATGTGAAACGGACATTTAAGTTCTTAAGTGCTACAGCTCCTTTATTTTGCCCATACCCTCCTGCATCACAGACAATACTAATATCTAATTTATTTTTTAATAAAAAGAACTCAAATTTGATATTTTCAAGTGGAATAAAAAAACAAAATAAATTTATACCTAAATCATTTTTAAAAACATTTAATCTAACATTAGTTAATGATTCATCAATTAAAGTGACTTTATTACAACTTGATATCATTTTACTTGGAGCTGATTTTTGATAATTACTTTTTAATGCCGTATTATCTTTTATTTCATTGTTTTGGTAATATATTGCACCGTCTGAATCAACTAAATAATCACAATCTGTATAAAAAAATATACGAGTGTTGAGTTCTTCTAGAATTGCCCTTGGATTATTAGGGTCAAAAATATTCAAAGGTGCCATATCTATTCCACTAGAAGGATACCATAAAGACTGAAATTCTTCATTAACCAAGTCATCAATTAAAACCTCAGGAAGATTTTTAAAAATCGATTGAAGTAGTTTAATATTCATACTTCTTTACAAAAAAAGTTTATTTTTAATTAAACTCGATAAAGCATTTCTACTTGGACAATGACCTTGACCAATATTTATATTACCTCTTTCAACAAAATTATTATCAAGTAAATTTGATAATAGATTTTGTGTATATAAAGTTGGAGGTACAGCAAAAACATAATTTAATTTAACTCCTCTAATAAATAACAGACTTGTAATTTTATTTATCGGAAAAACATTTATTTTTTTGTTAATATTTCTTCTTTCATCTGATGTTAATTTAATCCCATGAGTAGGCAATAAATCAAGAATTAGAATATTTTTTTTAGCTAACTCTATTAAAGCATTTCTTCGAGTTGGAAGATTATTATTACTAAAATTTGGAAAAACACCAGTAAAAATTTGCTGCAAATACTTGTCATTCTCAATAGTTAACAGCTGATCTAGTAAATGTTCTGAAAACATATAATTATTTAAGTTTTCTGGCCCAGACTCACAAATAATTAACCTTAATTGTTCTTTTGGCGAATAATATTTTTTATAGATTTCATCATAATAATATTTCCAATTTTCTTCAAATTCTAAATATGTTTCATGATTTCTTTTTTTATAAACACGATTTGAAATAGTAGCTAATAAACTATTGTACTGAACCTCATTCATTTTTTTCTTGTTTTAATGATTATTTTTCGAAAAGTATTATCATATTGCAAAAATAAACTAATATGCCACATTTAACAATTAAAAAAAATATTACATTTTAGCTTCAGTAGCCATTATAATTTCTTGCTCCAAAGCATTTGATTGTTGTAAAATAGCAGTGGCTTCAGCAACTAATTTTTCAGCCATTGATTTATTTTTCAAGCCACTGGCATTTATTTTTACATTTAAGTAAGCACCATAAATGGCAGTCCGAATGCACAACGCACCTACACCAGCATCGGTTACACTGTTTGGGTTTCCTTTTTCAACCATTGCTTGTGCTATTTCGTATCCACTAAAACAAACTTGCATGGTTTTTAAAGGAACTTGTGTTGCATATAAAGTAGCATCTTGAATAGCTTGCGTTCTGGCTTGTTTTTCTTCTTCCGAATTTTTGGGTAAGCCAAACGCATCCATAATTTTATTAAATGAATGGGTATCTTCATCGACCAATTTCAACAACTCATCTTTAATCGTTTGCCCTTTTTGAGCATAGTTGCTAAAATATTCCCATTGGTCGTCCCAACCTTTTTTATGTGAACTCAAATTAGCCACCATGGTAGCCAAACTTGCCCCTAAAGTACCTACATAAGCACTGATACTTCCACCACCTGGAGCCGGACTTTCACTGGCCGTTTCATTGGCAAATGCAACCAAATTCATATCAATTAATTTTTTAGATGAATCCTCTTGCATCACATACTCAATGATTTTTTTCTTAGGATCAAATGGAGTCAACTCATCTAACCCCATGCTTTTCACGGCAATTTTGATAATTTCTTCTTCACTGATTCCAACACTTCTTTTTTGTTTTGCTAAAAAATATTTCCCAGCATCCAGCATTGATTTTAGAGGAACTAAACCCACTAATTCACTGCCTGTTACCCTCATCCCTCTTGCATGTGCGCGTTCAACCGCTGCGTCAAATGCAATGTGTAAAGGCGTAATGCTTATGTTGGTTAGGTTCATTGAAATTTGAGCAATCCCATATTCTTCAATAAACCAACCAATTGCTTTTACACTTTTTAACAAACCGGGTTCACGAACTTCTGCCCCATTGGCATCCAATACTTTTTTTCCATTTTCTTCTTTCACACGTCCATTTTCACGAAGGTCAAATGCTACCGAATTGGCACGACGAGTTGAAGTCGTATTTAAATTTACATTATAGGCAACTAAAAAATCTCTTGCCCCAATTACGGTCGCTCCGCTCTTTTCATTAAAAATCGCTTTCCCATAATCGGGAGCCCAGTTGGCCTCTTTTATTTTATCACTAAATCCTTCATACTCCCCTGCCCGAATGGTAGCTAAATTTTTTCTATCTTCTTTTTGCGCAGCACTTTCATATAAATAAACCGGAATATTCAATTCTTCTCCAACTCGTTTTCCTAATTTTTTTGCATACTCAACCGTTTCTTCCATAGTAATGCCTGCAATTGGAATTAACGGACAAACATCGGTTGCGCCCATACGAGGATGTTCGCCTTTGTGTTTGGTCATATCAATTAATTCACCCGCTTTTTTTATGGCTAAATAAGCAGCGTCAATAACAGGTTGTGGTTCGCCAACAAACGTTACAACGGTTCTATTGGTTGCTTTTCCGGGGTCAACATCCAACAATTTTACCCCTTCCACTTTTTCAATTTCATCGGTAATTTGTTTAATGATGTTCATGTCAACACCTTCACTAAAATTAGGCACACATTCTATAATTTGTTTTTGCATTATTCCGTTTTTTGATTTGCAAATATAGGAACGAAAGTGTGTAGTTTAAGTTGAAATTCAAATTATTCATGAGCCGAATAGGAAAGTTATTCGGCTCATAAATATATTTATTTTAAAAGAAATATGGAATATTATTTTACTCCAAAATTAATCATTATTTCTACATATCGAATCCAAACTTCTTACCATGTTCTGTCATTACATTTAGAATATCTGAATTAATCTACAATATTACTTTTATGAACAATAGCAACTAATAAAACTTGAGACTCATTGTACTGAAAAGCAATTGTCCAGTCGTTATAAAAGATACAGCAAAGGTTGTATTTTTTAAATGCTATATTGTTGCATATAGGATGTGTATTCGGAAATTGTAACTGCTTTTTTAGAAATTCTTCAAATTTTAAAAACCATCTTAATCCTGCACCATAATTATTTATGCTATCTATAAATTGTATGATGCTGTCTATTTCTTCACTAAAGTAGTTAGAAAATTTAATGCCCATTAATATCTATTTTTCTTAAAGTCCTCCATAGAAATGCTTCCACTTTTCAAACTTTCACTTACATATTTTTCTAAATCGTCATTTTTAATTGGATTTCCAGGTAACGCAATGCTGTTTTTGGCTTTTATATCCAACACATATTTCATTTGTTCTTCAGAAACATGATACGTATTTTCTTCTAAATGAACATAATCCAATGCTTGTATCATCTCTAAAAACGAAGCATATTTTTCATCAGAAATTGACAATGTAATTTGTTTCATAAATATTATTTTACTCCAAAATTAATCTTTAATCATTTACAATTAATCATTAAATCTAGATATCCAACCCAAACTTCTTACCATGTTCTATTGCTTCATCGTAGCCAGCATCGGTATGACGAAGAACACCCATTGCAGGATCGTTGTGCAACACACGACGTAAACGAGCATCCGCATCGGCAGTACCATCGGCTACAATAACCATACCTGCATGAATGCTATAACCCATACCAACACCGCCACCATGATGTAACGATACCCAAGAAGCACCTCCAGCTGTTGATATCATAGCATTTAAAATTGGCCAATCTGCTACTGCATCTGAACCATCTTTCATGGCTTCTGTTTCACGGTTTGGTGAAGCAACCGAACCACAATCTAAATGATCACGACCAATCACTATCGGTGCTTTTAATTCGCCATTACGTACCATTTCATTAAATAGCAATCCTGCTTTTTCTCGTTCGCCCATGCCTAACCAACAAATACGTGCTGGTAAACCTTGAAACGCAATTTTTTCTTTAGCCATATTTAACCAACGAATCAAGCCTACATTTTCAGGAAATAATTTTTTCAAGGCTTCATCTGTTTTATAAATATCTTCAGGATCACCGCTTAATGCTACCCAACGGAAAGGACCTTTTCCTTCACAAAAAAGAGGACGAATATAGGCAGGTACAAATCCTGGAAAATCGAAAGCGTGCTCAACATGTCGTTTGTCTTTTGCTTGACCTCGAAGATTATTTCCATAATCAAATGTAATTGCTCCTCGTTTTTGTAATTCTAGCATTAAGTTCACATGGTGTGCCATAGTGTCTAAACTTAATTTAGAGTATTCAGTTGGATTTTTTTCTCTCAAAACATTTGCATCTAATACGCTCATGTTTTCTGGATAATATCCAATGAGTTCGTCATGTGCTGAGGTTTGATCGGTTAATGTATCAGGTGTAATATTTCTATCAATTAAACGTTGTAATAAATCAACTGCATTGCAAACCACTCCGATTGAAATAGCTTCTCCATTTGCTTTTGCTCTTAACGACTCATCTATGGCTTCGTCAATATTTTCATACATTTTATCAATGTATCGAGTTTCGATTCGTTTTTCGATACGCCATTTTTCAACATCTGCAGCTAAGCAAACACCTTCATTCATTGTGATAGCAAGTGGTTGAGCACCGCCCATTCCTCCAAGCCCAGCAGTTACATTTAAGGTACCTTTTAATGTACCTTTAAAATGAATATTTGCTAAACTTAAATAGGTTTCATACGTACCTTGCACAATGCCTTGAGAGCCAATATATATCCATGAGCCAGCAGTCATTTGACCATACATCATTAAACCTTTGGCATCTAATTCTCTAAAATGTTCCCAAGTAGCCCATTTGCCAACTAAATTTGAATTGGCAATAATTACACGAGGTGCATCTTTGTGGCTACGCAAGATGCCTACAGGCTTTCCACTTTGCACCAATAAAGTTTCGTCTTCTTCTAAATTTTTTAAAGATTCTAAAATCTTTTCAAAACTTTCCCAATTTCGAGCCGCTTTTCCTAAACCACCATACACAATTAATTCATCAGGACGTTCAGCCACTTCTGGGTCTAAATTGTTTTGAATCATTCTATAGGCTGCTTCTGAAATCCAGTTTTTGCAACTTAGTGTAGTTCCTGTGGGCGATTTTATCGGACGTGCTTTATATTCCATTTCTTAAATTAAAGTTACAAAAATACAATTTACATTGTATTCATTTGATGGAATTACTAATTGTGAATAAATTCATTCTATAATTAAATAAAATACGAAAAATATTTGATCACATGCTAAACAAAAATTATGCATTTGCACAAAAAATCAACATAAATTAATTCATATTTTTATCCCAACCATAAACATCTTTTAAATACATGATGTTTCCATTGCTGTCAATTGCATTGGTTAGGTATACTATATGTACATTTATTTCGCGTTTCATTGGCAAAGAAATCGTGCGTCGCATTTTACAAATAGAATCAATTTTATTGTAGGAATACAAAGAAGTATCTTGAATTAAAAATTCGGCAAATTCTTTTGGTTTGTGAACCCGAATACAACCAGAACTATAGGCTCGATAAGACTTCACAAAATCTTCACGATGTGGAGTATCGTGCAAATAAATTGCCCAAGGATTAGGCATATTAAATTTTACTTCGCCTAAAGAACTTCTGTAACCTGGGGCTTGCGAAATATTAAATCGTCTAAAATTGCTCGAATTAATAACTGATGGATTTACAGGACGGCCTCTTGAGTCTGTTGCCTTCAACCCTCTCCGAGAAAGGTAACTACCACCTCGACGAGAAATACCAGGAATTATCTCTTGTTTCATAATGGTTTCGGGCACATTCCATGGTGGACTAAACACAATATTTTCAATTTTAGCATCCAATGTTGGTGTTTTTCTTGAGGTTTTGCCTACAACAACACGCATATTAAATTCTACCAAATCTTTATCATAATAATCAAGCTCCATTTTAGGCACATTTACCCAAATAAATGGCTGTTTAAATTCGTGGCGCATCCAACGTAAACGCTCCATATTTAACGCTATTTTTTTTATTTTATCCTCCTTTTCTGTTTTTAATGCGGTCAATGTGTTTGTATCTATTTTGCCCGTTTGTTTAATTTGATTTTTAAATTGAAATCGCTTAACGGCATCCAATATATCTTCGGTCCAAATGGTAGAGATTGTATCAAGGGGCACGCCTACCTCATGGTGCATTTTTTTACGTAAAATAGCAACTGAAGGCGAATTAAATCCAATGGCTATACTATCCTGCAAATCCGTTATTTCTGAAACAGAAACTGATGAACTGATATTTAACAATTTGCAATATTCTTCTTTAAACTTTTTGTACCATGGATGATTCGGTCGATTAGACTCAAAAGCTTCGGTGACACTCATCCCATCAACACATTTTTTTAGCAGTACTGATTCACTGAATAAGGTATCATTTGTATTTTTCCATTCTTTATTAAGATTCATTAATCGTTTGCTTCCCAATGCTAAATCTTTCGATGCTGTAAAAAAGGAATTTGTCATATCCAATTCAAATTGAATTATTGAATCGATATTTTTTTCATTCTCTATCGTTTTTGTGCGTTCTTTTAAATTTGTGTAGTAATATTTTTCTGGACTTAATGCATCATATTGAAGACTATCTAATACCTGCAAAAATTGTTGACTGATGCTACTCAATCCATCTTCATGAACCCAAACAGCATTGTAATTATTAGAAGCATAAAATTGTTGATATATTTTAACAACTGAATCGGTTTTTCCAAAAAAAGACAATGCTGATAAAGCAACATTTGAATCTAATTTAGCTTTTAAGCTCGTTTGCAAAACATCAATGTCAAATTTATTTGGTGTAAAAATACTTGTGATAGCACTTCCATCTGCATTTGAAGATGTTTCGTTTTTACAACCTTGTTGCAAAGTTGCCAGCAATATTAATATGATTAACGATTTAGATTGACTGTGTAAATTCATAATAGAGTACAAACATACCAATATATTAATGTTATTTTAAAAATTGATTACTACATTTTTGTTATTGAGTATTAAACCTAAACATTACCTTTGAGTCCACTATAAACAAAAATGAGTAAAATAATCGAAATAGAGGATTCCGAAATATTGAATTTATTTCAAAATGAGCAAACTCGTGAAAAAGCCTTTTCATTCTTGGTAAAAAAATACCAAGACAGGCTTTATTGGCATATTAGACGAATATTGGTGCATCATGAAGATACCAATGATGTTTTACAAAATATGTTTGTGAAAGTATGGCGTAGTTTAGCAAATTTTCGGCAAGACTCAAGCCTTTATACTTGGATGTACAGAATTGCGACCAATGAAAGCCTAACGTATTTAGAGCAACAAAAAAAGCGGCGTTCGCTGTCCATTTCGGACGATGATTCGGAATTAGGAAATGCATTAAGCAATTCCCTAAAGGCTGAAAAAGGCTTTGATGCAAACAACTTAGAATGGAAGTTGCAATTGGCGATACAAAGTTTACCCGAAAAACAACGAGCTGTATTCACATTACGGTATTATGACGAAATGCCTTATGAAAAAATGGCAGTGGTTTTAGAGACCTCTGAAGGGTCATTAAAGGCATCTTATCATCATGCTGCAAAAAAAGTAGAAGAATTTATTAGAAACCATTAAACTTTTCAATTAAATAATAGTCAAAACCCCGAAATGAACAATTCGAATTACATAGCAAGCGAACTAAAAGACCAAGGAATTAATATTCCAATTGGTTTGAAATCGCCTATGAATGTACCTTTTGGCTACTTTGATAATATTTCAGATTCAGTTTTAGAATTAATCCATGAGGAAGACTTTTTGGCTTCATTACCCAGAAAAATGCCGTTTGAAGTTGAAACTAGTTATTTCGACTCTCTAGAAATTTCAATTTTAGCCCAAATAAAAGCAGAAAATGTTGAATCTTTACCAAAAACAATGCCTTTTGATTTACCAATTGGCTATTTTGAAGGCTTAGAAAATGAATTAAAAGCAAAAATAGAAATTCAAAAAAAGGAAATAAAACCTCTTCGTGCAACTCGACCTAAAACACAAGTTTTTTCAATAGCAGCCTCTATCATTTTGTTTTTAGGCATTGGCTTTCTATTTTTAAAACCAACCAAAACAATTAATGTAGAACAACAATTAGCCAAAATTTCAACAAATGAAATCAACGCTTATATTTTACAGCACCAAGCAGAATTTACTACTGACATTGCAACAGAAATGATTGACGAAACAAGTGTAGATGTCAATAAATTAGAAAACGAAATTATAGAATCTCAAATAGATAATCTTTCAAAAGAAGATTTAAAAAATTACTTATAGCATTATGAAACGCATTATTACAACTTTTTTATTGTCATTATTTTTATTGCCTGCATTTGCCCAAAAAGGAGAAAAAATAGAGTCTTTAAAAGTGGCTTTTATTTCAGAAAAACTAAATTTAGATGCCACCACAGCTCAAAAATTTTGGCCTATATATAATCAATATGATGATGAAATGAAAAATTTGATTCAAAAACGCCGACAGCAAAATAAAGACGAACGCAGTGTGGATGACATTTTAGACCAAGAACAACATGCATTGGATATTAAGAAAAAATATGCCAGTCAGTTTTCGAAAATACTTTCTGCACAACAAGTAAATCAATTGTTTGTCTCTGAAAAAGAGTTCAGAAAAATGATTATGAAAAGAGCTGGACGATAGATTGTTTTATAATTACAACTGATATCGCTCAGGCTTTTGTCTTACGAAAAAGTATAAAACTAGCCTAAATCGGTTCCCCCAAAACTAAAAGGCAATAAATTTTTGGACGTTTCCAATAAAATTACCTTACCGTTTTGAGCGGCCAATATTAACCGAATTGGTTTTTCGTTTCTATCTTCACATTCCGAAATAAATTGCCGACACATTCCACATGGAAAAGCAGGTTTATCATTTTCGCCTTTAGGTGCCAAGTAGCTAATTGCAATCGCTTCAATTTCTTCTTCAGGAAATTGTGAAATAGCCGACGCTAAAGCACTTCGTTCAGCGCAAATACCAACAGGATAAGATGCATTTTCGATATTTATGCCCAGAACTATTTCACCATTTTTCAGAAGAACAGATGCTCCAACTTTGAAGTTTGAATAGGGTGCATAAGCTCCTTCTGAAATTCTTCTTGCTTCAGAAAGTAAATGATAGTCAGAACTGTTTAATTCTTTATCATTTACAAGTTCGGTATAGTTAAATCGAAATATTGGCATAATTTGACCATCAAATATAATCGAATATAGGTATAAAAAATTAAAATATTGCTCTTACACTAGCCCGTCCAGTATGAATTGTGTTTGTGGAGGCTGGTTTTCGACCTTCATACTGCAAACTCATTTCAATATTTTTAGAAATTCGTTTTTCAAAACCTACTTGCCAAAGCCAATTATTCCCTTTTTGCAACCCATCTAACATAATGTAACCTATAGTAGAATTGCTTGTACCGTTATAACTGATTGAAGAGTATGTAGTTTTTATATTAATGTTTCCAGAACTAACAATATTATATTTTATGTCAATATTAACATTATCGGATATTGACTTTTCGCCACCATAAAGGAGTGCGTTTTTACGAATATCATATTTGTAACTCGTTAAAATTCTTAATTGATTTTTAAATAAAAGCAAGGTGATGTTTGGCTCCAAAATTTGATTTTTAATTTCATAATTACGTGTTTCTAAAAATTGAGATTCAACTATTTTACTTCCTTTTTTGAGTGTGCAGCCCAGTGTAAAATATTGTTTTATATTCATTCGCATTCTCACTTGATGGTCAATATTTCTCCTTCCATCGATTCCATAATTGAGTAAGATTTTTCCTGAAATAATAGATTGAATAAAATCTACACCCCATTTATTATTAAACCGATTGATGAAAAATGAATTTACAACAGATGAAGTATTGTTGATCAGCAAACTGTCTGAAAAATTTCTGATAAACGGATTGTATTGTTCGAGACCTTGAGTGCCTATAAATCGATTATTTAATTGAATTGTTGATTGCAAATAAATTGCAGATAAAATATTTTTCATGATTGATTTGTTGGCAACTGAAAATAAATTTTTTGGATTTATGGATATCGATTGATTGTATTGAGCATATTTTGCTTTCACATATTGATTGGTTGGTGTAAAAATTCTGATGTATCTTTTTTCATCAGGAAAAACAGCTAGTTCAAATTCATTTAATTGTTTTAAATTATCATTATTGTAATCTCTCCAAACATATAAGCCTTGCCCAACAGGCACTTCAACATAGGTATATTCTCTTTTCAACTCTTGCCCCGAACCTAATTCGTATAAAATATTTCCAGTAATTACATTTTTAAAAAGAGAAAAATTGTATTCTAATCGACCCAGTAAGCTTTCATCTGGTTTGAGACTAGTAATGGCAGTATCCGAAATTTGCAACATTCGATAAGCCCCTACAAATTTAATTTCATGGTTTTTGATAGACGCAATATTTGAAAGTAATGAAAATGTTTGTCCTAAGGTACTTTGTTTAAATTGATTATCTTTCCGAGCTCTGTCGTGTCGAAGTGTATACTCAAAAGAGTAATTATTTTTAGATTCAGTGTTGCTTTTTACATAGGCCGTCAATGCATCAAATGAGAAAGCACTAGTCAGTAAACTATCTTTATTGGCACTTCTTAAATCGTTATGTTCAACAATATATTTTGAACCGATTGTAGTATTTTTAAGTGCTTTGATTCTTTTTTCTATTTCAATCGCTGGTCGATAAAACTTCCCATTAATTTCAAATGACGATTGGGTCATTATATTTCCATTTGCTAAAAAACGAAAGCCATTTTTATTGTAAAAAAAACTAGCTACTTGTTGAAATCCTTTAAATGAATTGCCTCTCAAATAAGTCCCTAATTGATACTCTATTTTTGCAAAATTGCTTTTTAATAGAGAGAAGGAAATATTCCCTAAATGCTCGTTTTCGGGAATTGCGGCAAGAGAAATATTCCAATCTCGAGCAAATTCTACGTTTCTAAAACGTTCTAACGGCTTAAAACGATCCTGCACAAATTCATAATTTACTTTGCTAAACAAGACCATTTTTTTCTTAATAATATCTCTTTTTTCGTCATAAATTATTTTAAATGCAGTGCCTAAATGAG
>JBILBN010000131.1:0-3506 GCA_044353665.1 Chitinophagaceae bacterium
AGTAAATGGCAGCACTCGTTTTAAACGCCCAGCGGTCATCGTATTGACACCTGTATCAATCATCGTTATTTTAAATGGTTCTGCATTTGCATTGTGAATTTCCATTTTATTATCCTTCAAATCGATAGTCATATCGGCATTATGAACAAAATAGTTTTTAAAATATTCTTTAATTATCCAACCTTTATAACCACAACAAATAATAAATTCATTGTAACCATGCGAAGCATACATATTCATGATGTGCCACAAAATAGGTTTACCACCTATTTCAATCATTGGCTTGGGCTTTAAATGACTTTCTTCCGAAATACGAGTTCCCAATCCTCCAGCAAATATGACTACCTTCATTTAAATATTAGTTTTAAGAGTGCAAGATATTATATTTAGTTGTAAATTATCAATTATTAGATGTTAGAAAAATAGAAAAATTTTCTTGCAAAAAAATCTTTACTATTTTGTTATTTTATAAAAAAATAACGTTTTGTATTCTATTTTATTCAAACAATTTTCTCTAAATCTCTTTCTAAAAATAAAATTTACAATTTAGGAGGAAAGTTTTTGACTTTTTTCATAACGTCCATTTCCAAACTTTTTTTGTAAGCAATTACTTTTTGTTGAATTTTTATATCGCTCGAACCTAACATTTGCATTGCTAAAATACCTGCATTTTTAGATGCATTTAAAGCAACTGTTGCAACTGGAACTCCATTTGGCATTTGCAAAATAGACAAAATCGAATCCCATCCATCAATTGAGTTACTCGATTTTACGGGGACCCCTATAACAGGCAAGGGCGTCAAACTAGCTACCATACCAGGTAAGTGGGCTGCACCACCAGCGCCAGCAATAATCACTTTAATAGCACGAGTATGCGCTTTGCTAGCAAAGTCGAACATTCGTTTGGGTGTTCTATGTGCCGAAATAATGGTACATTCAAACTCAATATCATGTTGTTCTAAAATTTGAGCAGCATCTTTCATCACATTCCAGTCGCTGTCACTTCCCATAATAATAGCGACTAATGGCTTTTTGCTTGCAGTATTTGTCTTACCCATAAGGCTTTATTTTTTGCTTCGTTTAAATTTTGATTTATAATTGTTGCATGACCCATTTTACGAAATGGTTTCGTAATTTTTTTCCCATAAATATGAATAAAAACACCTTCTTCTTGCAAACATTCTGTCATTCCTTCATAATAAACATTTCCGGTATGTCCATCAGCACCTAAAATATTAACCATGGCAGAAGGCATGATTGTTTTTGTACTTCCTAAAGGCAAATTTAATATTGCCCGTAAATGTTGTTGATATTGTGACGTAAAAGAACTTTCGATGGTTTGATGACCACTATTGTGCGCCCGAGGAGCTACCTCATTCACAAAAATATTATTTTCCTTATCAATTAAAAATTCCACAGCTAGTAACCCACAAATATCAAATTGAGTGATTAATTCTTTTGCGATTTGTTGTGCTTTTTCTGTAATATTTTCATCAATTGGAGCTGGATATAATAATAAATCTAACATATTAGCTCCATCATGAAACTCCATTGAAACTGGCTCATACACTGCTATTTCTCCTTGCTCATTTCTTGCTGCTATAATGGCTAATTCATTACTAATTTCAACTTTATCTTCAACCAAACATGGACCTTCTAACAAATTCGTTAAGTCACTTTCAGCATTTACCACACAAACTCCCCGTCCATCATAGCCGTCTTTTCTTGTTTTTTGAACAAAGGGAATTTTTATTAATTTATTTTCAATTGCATTTAAAACAGCCATTTTGTTTTCAAAGATGATGAAATCAGCGGTTGGGATATTATTCGTTTTGTAAAACATTTTTTGCAATCCTTTGTCTTGAATAATTTCCAAGGAATTAGGATTCGGATGCACAATTTTCCCTTCAGATTTTAATTTCTTTAATGCTTCAACATTTACTTTTTCAATTTCGATAGTAATTACAGCACAATCTTGACCAAATTGATAGACCGTATCAAAGTCTTGCAGATTGCCTAATACAAATTCATTGCAAAAAGATTTGCAAGGAGCATCAATATCGGCATCTAAAATTTTAGTGTAAATATCCCACGCTTGAGCACAAGGCAACATCATTTTGCCCAATTGACCACCACCTAAAATGCCTAATTTTTTATTTGAAGAAAAATAATTGTTGCTCATTAATGTACAAATATAATTCGCGTGCGTGACTTTATCATCATTTTATCAATGCTTATGCTGAATCAACAAATAATTTATTGCTTTGTTTTTAAATTCATACTTTTGCAACTAAAATTAAACAGACTTAAAAATAAAAAATGTATTCAATTAATTTTAAATTTGAAGAAAAAGACAAAAAAGCAATACTGATTGAAAATTGCCCAATTGATGACAGTATCTTGGAAATAGCCATTAAAAATAACATTCACTTACACCATAATTGTGGTGGCGTTAGCGCTTGTAGTACTTGCCATATTTATTTAGAAAAAGGCGAAAATTTTGTTGAAGAATTATCTGACAAAGAAGAGGATTTTATTGACAGAGCAAGAAACCCTAAATTAACCTCAAGATTGAGTTGCCAGTGTGTGCTATTAGAAGGTAGCGGTTTTATTGAAGTAACTATACCCGATCAAAGTCTGATACATGGAGAATAATTTAATGTTGAAAAAGAATAAATAATCCACATTCACTTTAACGATTAAACAAAAAATAAAACATTAATATAAATGAGCACATTTGAACCCCCGATATACTGGAATGACCATGAGGACATTGCCTTAAAATTATATGAACGATTTGGTGACGATTTTACTGAATCAAAAATCTATCGAATACGATTTACAGAATTATTAGAATGGGTTTTAGCAATTGATGGATTTGTAGGCACCAAAGAAGGCTCAACAGAAGGTCATTTAGAAATGATTCAAAGTAGCTGGGTTTATGAATGGAGAGATAACCAAAAATAAATTCCATTTTTGAAAAGAGTTCGTTAACTTTAGCTCGAAAAACACAATAATAACATGTCAAACGTTTTAGTAATAGACGACGAAAAAAGTATTCGTAAAGCCCTTTCAGAAATACTAATAAATGAAGGGTATAAAGTTGAGGAAGCTATAGATGGATTAGAAGGTTATAATTTAATAAAAGCTAAAAAATATGATTGTGTATTATGTGACATAAAAATGCCGAAATTAGATGGCATGGAAATGCTAGATAAATTATTAAAGGAAAAAATAGAAGTTCCTATAATAATGATCTCTGGACATGGCACATTAGACAATGCTGTAGAAGCAGTAAAAAAAGGTGCATTTGATTTTATTTCAAAACCCCCAGATTTAAATCGCTTATTGATTACAATAAGAAATGCAATTGAAAAAAATTCTTTAGTAGCAGAAACACTTACTTTAAAAAGAAAAGTAAGTGGATTACAAGATATTATTGGACAATCAGAATCTATTTTAGAAATTAAAAAAACAATTGATAAAGTTGGCCCTACAGAAGCAAG
>JBILBN010000073.1:0-11733 GCA_044353665.1 Chitinophagaceae bacterium
AACTTCGGATTTTTCTTTATGTTTCTGTAAGCCTCAGTGGCAAAAAATTTATAAACTATTCGTTTCGGCTTCCTTGCTTACTTTTTTCACTAAACCTTGCAATACGTTTCCGGGTCCACATTCTGTAAATTGGGTTGCTCCATCAGCCACCATTTGCAATACAGATTGGGTCCAACGAACAGGTGCTGTTAATTGTGTAATTAAATTTTGCTTAATTTCATTTGCATCGGAAACGCCTGTTGCGGTTACGTTTTGGTAAACAGCACAATTCGGTGTGGCAAAAGGAGTGCCCTCAATAGCAGCTTGCAACTCTTGTCGTGCAGGCTCCATTAATGGTGAATGAAACGCACCTCCCACTGGCAATACCAGTGCTCGTTTTGCACCTGCTTCTTTCATTTTTTCACAAGCCATTTCAATGCCTTTCATACTACCCGAAATTACTAATTGACCAGGGCAATTATAATTGGCTGCAACTACTACTTCGTCAGTGATTGATGCACAAACTTCTTCAACTTTTGCATCTTCTAAGCCTAATACAGCAGCCATGGTTGACGGGTTCAATTCGCATGCTTTTTGCATCGCATTTGCACGAAGTGAAACTAATTTTAAACCATCTTCAAAACTCAAACAACCATTAGCTACTAAAGCGGAAAACTCTCCTAAAGAATGACCGGCCACCATATCGGGTTTTAAACCTTCAGTTACTTTGTATAAAATAACAGAATGTAAAAATATGGCTGGTTGAGTTACATTGGTTTGTTTTAAATCTTCGGCGCTGCCTTCAAACATGATGTCAGAAATGCGAAAACCCAAAATGTCATTTGCTTTTTCAAATAATTCTTTTGCTAACGGATTATTGTCATATAAGTCTTTACCCATGCCTGTAAACTGCGATCCTTGTCCAGGAAAAATATAAGCGTGTTTCATTGTATTAAAATTTGAAGCGAAAGTAATAATTTAATAGAAAGTTTGTACTAGAATAAATTAATAATTTTTTTAACAGGAATAATGATTGAATTTCTTTTATACAATATGTGGATTTAAAGTTTGTTTCGATGCTTCATCGAAAGAGATTGCAGTGAACAGCCCGGCCGAAGGAACGCCCAAAATAAAATTTTAATCGTTCTAATTTGTAGTTTAGAATTTAGACTCAACAAAAAACTCCGCTCTTTTCGACTAAAAGTCATATAAATTGTGCCAAAAATTCGTTTTTTATGACATGTATGCGCAAAATAGGGGTAAAAATGCTATGGCACAAAATTTGACAATATCACAGAAATTTAAAAACAAATAAAATGGGAAAGATTATAGGAATTGACCTAGGTACAACCAACTCTTGTGTGAGTGTAATGGAAGGTAACGAACCAGTAGTTATTGCAAATGACGAAGGGAAAAGAACCACACCATCGGTAGTTGGATTCTTGAAAAATGGGGAAAGAAAAGTAGGTGATCCGGCTAAACGTCAGGCTATCACTAACCCTGTGAACACAATTATGAGTATTAAGCGTTTCATGGGACGTAAGTTCGATGAGGTGACTGGTGAAATTAATCATGGTGCTTACAAAGTAGTAAAAGGCGATAACAATACTCCACGTGTTGATATTGATGGTCGTTTATATACGCCACAAGAAATTTCGGCAATGGTGCTTCAAAAAATGAAGAAAACTGCTGAAGATTTTTTAGGTCATGAAGTTACAGAAGCGGTTATCACGGTACCTGCATACTTTAACGATGCACAACGTCAAGCAACGAAAGAAGCTGGTGAAATTGCTGGTTTAACAGTTAAAAGAATTATTAATGAGCCTACAGCAGCTGCTTTGGCTTATGGTTTAGATAAGAAAAATCAAGATTCAAAAATCGTAGTATTTGACTTAGGTGGTGGAACGTTTGACGTATCTGTACTTGAATTAGGTGATGGTGTTTTTGAAGTAAAATCAACAAATGGCGATACGCACTTAGGTGGTGATGATTTTGATAATGCAATCATGGATTGGTTAGCTGACGAATTTAAATCTGACGAAAATATTGATTTACGTAAAGATCCAATGAGCTGGCAACGTTTGAAAGAGGCTTCAGAAAAAGCAAAAGTTGAACTTTCATCTGCAACAGAAACAGAAATTAACTTACCTTATATTACTGCAGTTGACAATGTTCCTAAACACTTAGTGAAAAAATTAAGCCGTTCAAAATTTGAACAATTAGTGGATAGCTTAGTTGAAAGAACATTAGAGCCTTGCCGTAAAGCATTGAAAGATGCAGGTATTGAAGCAAAAGATTTAGACGAAGTTATTTTAGTAGGAGGTAGTACTCGTATTCCTAAAATTCAAGAAGTAGTTGAAAAATTCTTTGGTAAAAAACCTAACCGTTCAGTTAATCCTGATGAAGTAGTAGCAATAGGTGCTGCCATTCAAGGTGGTGTTTTAAGTGGTGATGTAAAAGATGTATTGTTGTTAGACGTTACTCCATTGAGTTTGGGTATTGAAACAATGGGTGGTGTGATGACAAAATTAATTGAAAGTAACACGACTATTCCTTCTAAAAAATCAGAAGTTTTCTCTACTGCTGCTGAAAATCAACCAAGTGTTGAAATCAACATTTTACAAGGTGAGCGTCCAATGGCACACGACAATAAAGCATTAGGAAAATTCATTTTAGATGGTATTCCTCCTGCACCACGTGGTGTTCCTCAAATTGAAGTTACTTTTGATATTGATGCGAATGGTATTTTGCAAGTAAGCGCAAAAGATAAAGGAACAGGAAAACAACAAAACATCAGAATTGAGGCTGGTAGTGGATTGAGCAAAGATGACATTGAAAAAATGAAAAACGATGCAAAATTATACGAAGAGTCGGATAAAAAATTAAGAGAAGAAATCGAAAAAATAAATATGGCGGATAGTCAAATTTTCAATAGTGAAAAACAATTGAAAGATTATGGCGATAAATTACCTGCTGATAAAAAATCGGTTATCGAATCTTGTTTAGTAAATTTGAAAGCATCATACGAAGCAAGAGATGTTGCAGGATTAGAGACTAACTTAGAAGCATTAAATCAAGCATGGCAAGCAGCTAGCGAAGAGCTTTATAAAGCAATGAACGACCAACAAGCTGGTGGTGGTGCATCTGCTGATGGTGGAGCTCAAGCGAACAATAACTCAAACGATGATATTGTAGATGCTGAAATTGTTGAAGAAAAATAAGTTGTAATTATCAACATAAATAAAAATACCGTTTCGCAAGAAACGGTATTTTTTTGCTTAAAAATAAATCATTATGAAGCATCTTATTAATAGCATAAAAAATGCACTGAAATTTCAGTGCATTAAATATTGTATAAATGGTATTCTTATTTTTGTCTGAAAAACAAACGTAACGGAACGCCTTTAAAATTGAAGTGTGCACGTAATTTATTTTCTAAAAAATTGCTATAAGCTTCTTTAATTTCATTTGGATGATTACTAAAAAATGCAAATGATGGCACATGCACTGGCAATTGATTAATGAATTTAATTGAAACTGCATTGCCTCTAAAGAATGGAGGTGGGTAATGCAAAATTTCTTTCAACATGATATCGTTTAATTTAGAAGTGGTTATTTTTTGTGCTCTTCTGTCAAAAACATCTAAGGCTTCTTCTATTGCTTTATGAATTCGTAATTTTTCTGTTGCTGAAATAAACAATATTGGAACATCTGTAAAAGGTTTTAATTTTTCTTTAATTTCTTCTTCTACTTTTTTAGATGTCATGGTTTCTTTTTCAACCAAATCCCATTTGTTTACTAAAATAACAACGCCCTTTCCTTTTCGTGTTGCCAAGCTGAAAATATTCACATCTTGCGAAGTAATTCCTTTAGTTGCATCTATCAATATCATACAAACATCGGCTTCTTCTAACGCTTTTACAGCTCGAATAGTGGAGTAAAATTCAAGGTCATCTTTTTCGGCATTTTTCTTACGAAGTCCTGCCGTATCGATCAATATAAATTCTTTGCCAAATAATTTATATTCAGTATGAATGCTATCACGAGTGGTTCCTGCAATGTCTGAAACAATGTTTCTTGTTTCACCTACTAATGAATTTAGTAAAGATGATTTTCCTGCGTTTGGTTGTCCTACAATGGCAATTTTAGGTAATTCGGTCACCAATAATTCGCCAGCATCGGTCATGAAGTTTGTAATGTCATCCATCAAATCGCCTGTACCACTTCCAGAAAGGGACGAAATAAAATGTATTTTTTCAAACCCAAGGCTATAAAATTCGGTGCCATCTATTTGACGACGGCTGTTATCTACTTTGTTTACAACAACTACAACTGGTTTTGTAGAACGATGTAATAATTGTGCAAACTCTTCATCCAAACCCATTACACCAGAGGTAACATCTACTACAAAAACAATTACACTGGCTTCATTTAATGCAATATCAACTTGTTGACGAATTTCTCTTTCAAATACATCATCACCATTCACTACATAACCACCGGTATCTATCACATGAAAATGCTTTCCGTTCCATTCGCTTTCGCCATACTGACGATCACGAGTTACACCACTTACATCATCTACAATGGCTTTCCGCTCGCCAATTAAACGATTAAAAAGGGTAGATTTTCCGACATTTGGACGACCAACAATAGCAACTGTGTACATAATTAATTTTCAATTTTGAGTAATAAATTAAGAATTTTGAATACAAAATTAATAATTTAAAAATCGTTTTTTTATAAAATAAAAAATGGCAAAGGGATAAGCTCTGCCATTTTTTTAGTTGCGAGAACCGGGATCGAACCAGTGACCTTCGGGTTATGAGCCCGACGAGCTACCGCTGCTCTATCTCGCATTGCAAATGTAGGGCTTTATTGGTAACTTACAAATTCTATTTGTTATATTTGTACTAATGGACAATTTTAAAAGTGGTTTTGTAGGAATTTTTGGCAAACCAAACGCAGGTAAATCAACCTTAATGAATGCTATCTTAAATGAAAAATTAGCAATCGTTTCGCCAAAGGCACAAACTACTCGGAATAAAATTTTAGGCATTTTAACAGAGAAAAATTATCAAATTATTTTTTCAGATACTCCTGGTTTGCTCAAGAGTAGCTACAAATTGCATGAACGAATGATGCAGGAAGTAGCACAAGTTAAACAAGGAACTGATGTGGTTCTTTATATAATGGACGCCAATGATGATGTGCCAGAAAACATTGCATTATTGGAAACACTAAAAAGTAAAAGTGCTACTATTTTAGTAATCAATAAAATTGATAAAGCAAAACCCTCAAAAATTGCGAATGTAAAGGAAGCGTTTACCAAACTAAATTATGTAAAAAAAATCATTGAAGTATCTGCTTTGCAAAAATTAAATTTAGATAATTTGCTAGCAAGTTTAGTGGAGCTTTTGCCTGGGATGCCTGCCTATTATGATGAAGACACATTGACCGATAAACCCATGCGTTTCTTTGTATCTGAAATAATTCGAGAGAAATTATTTTTTGAACTCGATGAAGAATTACCTTACCACTCGGCTGTGATCGTAAGAACCTTTGAAGAGAAAACGACCTTGACTAAAATTGTGGCTGAGATTATTGTAAGTCGAGAAACTCAAAAAGGAATTATTATTGGAAAAGGAGGGAGTATGATTTCTAAAATTGGTCAGTTAGCGCGTGAAGATATTGAAAAGTTTATCGATCGGAAAGTGTTTTTAGAGCTTCGAGTAAAAGTGCGCAACGATTGGCGAAATAATAATTTGTATTTAAAAGAATATGGATATTAGTCATTTGATGATTGAGTAATTTAATTATGGATTTATTTAAAACCAACTTACTAGTTTCAAAAATTAATACTAAAATCGTAGAAGCAAAAAATATCCAATTAGATTTATTGCGATTGGATTTAATTCATCTTGAAATATCGGGTAATAAATGGTTTAAGCTCAAATACAATATTGCTTTTGCAAAGGAAAATAAGTTTAAATCGATTGTTTCATTTGGAGGTGCTTATTCTAACCATTTACATGCCTTAGCATTTGCAGGAAAACTATTCAATATAAAAACGATAGGCATTATACGGGGCGAAGTTGTTGAAAATGAAACGCTGCATGATTGTAAAAAATGGGGTATGGAATTACATTTCGTATCAAGAGAACAATATAGGGAAAAATATGAACTCCATTTTTTAGAAACGATTCAACAAGAATTTATAACATCCTATATTATACCTGAAGGTGGGAATAATGAACTTGGTCAAAAAGGTTGTGCGGAAATTTTATCGCAAGAACAAAAAGAGAAATACGATTTATTTTGTTGTTCAATAGGCACCGGAGCTACGTTTACCGGCATCATTAATTCCTTAAAAGGACAAAAGAAAGCAATTGGATTTTGTGCGATTAAAAATGGGCATTATCTCGCAAATGAAATTCAACTACAAACAGCTAATTCAAATTTTGAGATGCAATATGAATATCACTTTGGGGGTTTTGCAAAAATAAATGACCGTTTAACATCATTTATTCAACAATTTAAAAGTGAACAACAAATTGAACTAGACAGGATTTATACTGCTAAAATGATGTTTGGCATTTTTGATTTAATTGAAAAAAAGAGCATTCGAGAAAATGCCAAAATATTAGCTATTCATACAGGAGGATTGCAAGGTAATAGAACATTGGTGCACTGATTTTTTAGCAAAAAGTTTTGAATTAAATTTTATACCTTCGCTCTCGTTAAATTAATTACGTGAAATTTTTATCCATACTAGCGGTCATTTTATTGAGTAACCTTATAGTAAATGCGCAAGCATCTAAAGTGCCTCAATTACCTGCAATGCAAATTGTAACTGAACAGGCTAAAAATATTTTATCTTGGACATGTCAATATGATGGAATAAAATCTATAGCCATTCAACGATCATCGGATAGTGTGAGGAATTTTGTGACCATTGGCGTTTTAGCAACTCCTAAAAAAGGAATACAAACATACACCGATTTGCGACCATTGATTGGTAAAAATAGCTATCGGTTGTCTATTTTATTTGCTGGCGATGTTGTATGGTTTAGTAATACCTACAAAGTAATTATGGACACTGAAGTTATTGCTAAACCAATTGAAGAAGTTATTAAATTGGACACCACATTTGCTGTTTCAACTCCTGTAAATGCACCTGCTGTTAAGCAACCTACTGATTTTTATTTTACTCCGTCTGTTAATAATGATACGAATCCTAACAGTGGGCATATTAATACAAATTTAGAGGATACATTGACAAAAAAATATGCCGTTGAGTGGTTTAGTAATACCTCCAAAGTAATTATGGACACTGAAGTTATTGCTAAATCAATTGAAGAAGTTATTAAACCGAACACTACAATTGCTGTCTCAAAACCTGTTAACGTCCCTGCTTTTTCGCAACCTACTGACTTTTATTTTACACCGTCTGTTAGAATTTACACGAATCCTAACAATGGGCATATCAATATAAATTTAGAGGATGCACTGTCAAAAAAATATTCTATTCGTTTTTTTGACCCTGCTAAAAATGAAATTCTTCGAGTGTCCCGAATAATTAAAACCACATTGATTTTAGACAAAAATAATTTTAATGCTAAGGGAACGTATAGTTTTCAACTTTTTGACGGCAGCATTATACATGAAACTGGCTACATAACTGTATATTAAGTTATTGGGTTTCGTTATTTTAGTATTTTTATACTACTTCACAAAAATCTAAATTGTAGATCTTTATAATGTCGCTAGCATATTGCTCTGTAAAATAAATTTTTGGAGCAAACCTTCCAAAAACAGGAAATTTTGATTTGTCGCCTATTTCTTTTGATTTATAACTATACCCAGCTACAAATAAATCGGGCACTGCTTTAATTCTTATTTTATAAATTTTTCGATGGGTTGCATTCGTAAACCAATCAATAATAGGTCTCATTTCAAACACTAAATCGTTTTGAAGTTTAATTCTATATAACTCTTTCCCTTGATCATAATGATCAGTAAATATGAGGTGAAAATTATGTACATAGCAAGCTAAACAATAATCATCCTTAATGATTGCAGGCATTTCAATATCTCCAACAATTTCAATATCTAAACCCAAATCTTGCCAAAATTTAGCTAATCGGTAATTTCTTTTTTGTATTGTTTTTTTTAAATCTGGATCTAATTGGCGTTTGATGTTAGTTCTTTCTGTCGACATTTTTCATTTTTTTTGCTTGAAGGTAGTAAATATTTTATTTCTACACTCAAAGTTTAATTAAATATTTTTTTTCAGTAAAATAACTGTATAATAAATGCTGATAAATAGGCGATTACACCCATAAATGCAAATTGAATGAGTGGGTATTTCCACGAGCCTGTTTCTCTTTTTACGATTGCCATTGTGCTCATACATTGCATGGCAAATGCATAAAACAACAAAAGAGACAAACCTGTTTTTAGGGTATATACTTTTTGTCCAAATTCATTAACGGCCGAATTCATTTTTTGAATGAGTGTCTTTTCATTTTCTTCATCTACACTATAAAGCGTTGCCATTGTGCCCACAAATACTTCCCTTGCTGCAAATGAGGTCACTAAGGATATACCTATTTTCCAGTCGAAACCTAGCGGTTTAATAGCAGGCTCAATGGCTTTTCCAAAATGACCAGCATACGAATTTTCTAAATTACTTTCTCCTATCCATTTATTTTCAGAAGGGCCATAAGAGGATAAGCCCCAAAGTATAATGGATATAAATAAGATAATTTTACCAGCATCAAATACAAAAACTTTTGCTTTTTGGAGCATTGTTATCGCCACATTGTTCCATCGTGGCATGCGATAAACAGGTAATTCCATCAAAAAAATACTTCGTTCTTTTACCTTGATGATTAAATTTAATACATAAGCTGTCAATAAAGACATCACAAATCCCAATAAATACAAAGCCATCATCACTAAGCCTTGTAAACTTAAAAAACCGAGTAAAAATTTATTAGGAATCACCAACGAAATAAGCACCGTATACACCGGTAAACGGGCACTGCAACTCATAAATGGGGTAATTAATATAGTAATTAATTTTTCTTTTTTATTTTCAATTGTACGGGCAGCCATAATTGCGGGAACAGCACAAGCAACCGCACTAATTAACGGCATAATGGATTTCCCATTGAGTCCCACACTGCGCATCAGCCTATCCGATAAAAAACTAATTCGAGACATATACCCAGTATCTTCTAAAATGGTAATGAGTCCAAATAAAATCATGATTTGAGGTATAAAAACCACAATGCCATTAATACCTGCTAATATTCCATTGACGAATAAATCGGTTAAAAAACTTGCTGGCAATGCTGTTTTTAAAAACGTTATTAATTTCCCGAAAATAAAATCGATCCACTCCATCGGATATTGCGAAACCCAAAACACACTTTGAAAGAGTAGAAATAAAATAAACAATAAAATCACATTGCCATATAAAGGGTGCAATAAAATTTCATCTGCTTTGCGGCTAATTAATTCTTTTTTTAGAGGATCGCTTTCTACCACACAAACCTGCATTATTTTTTTGATGTGCGCATAACGTTTCAGCGTTTCCTCAGCCTGAATTTTCGATTTATTAAAATTAATTTTCTCCAAATCGGCTTTCAATCCTTTTTTAGCCTCCTCCGAAATAATAGAGAGTTTATGAAAAGCCGAGGCAAAATGAATGGCGGCATAATCGCTACTCGTTTGTTTATATTGATTAACTGTTTTTACGGTTTCAAGAAATAAATGGTCACTTTCTATAAAATCCCTCGATGGCGCTCTATATTGATTTGAAATGGTAGCCGCTATTTGTTTTTTAATTTCTTGAGTACCCTTATTGTTTCTTGGGTTTATGGCAATCACAGGCAAACCCAATTCTCTAGCCAAGCCATTGATGTCAATTTGAATGCCCTTTTGTTTGGCAATATCCAACATGGTCAATGCCACAATAATGGGCTTTTTTAAATCCATTATTTGAGAGCAAAACAATAAATTACGTTTCAAATTTGAGGCATCCACCACTACAATAATTACATCAATTTTTACTGCCTCATCATCGTCAAATAGCACATCAAAGGTCACTATTTCATCGTCACTTTTGGGGTAAAGGCTATAGGTTCCAGGCAAATCAATCAGGTTTGCCACCAATGAATCTGAAATGGTAAAACGACCCGTTTTTTTATCGACCGTAACACCAGGAAAATTCCCTACTTTTTGGTTTAAACCCGTCAATGCATTAAAAAGAGAACTCTTTCCACAATTAGGGTTGCCCACCAAAGCAATATTTTTAAACCTATTTTCCAATTTTTTTTCGAATCGCACAAAAGTAATCCTAAAAGCACTATTTTAGTTGTGCAATCAAAAAAATTATCTGTTATTTAGGATACACTCTTTTTTGCACGTTCTTTTAGATTTGCGGTTTGTATAAAAAAATCGAAAATAAGTTACCTTGAAACCCAAATAGGGGTTATCAAACTCAAGCTAATATTGCGCTGTTTATGGTTCTAAATATTTTCCAATTTCGTCAATTTCATTTTCGTTTCCAATTCCTTTTGGATTTAAACCATATTCGTTTGATCCAATATCACTGTCAGCAAATAGCATCCAAAATACGTAAAATGGAATTAGTAAATACCATCCACTGTTTCCTCTGTCGTGGCATCTTTTAGCACCTTGAGCCAACAAAAACCAAATTGCAGGGATAAATAATAATCCAAGCAATGAAAAACTTCCATCTATACTCATAAGAGCGCCTATAACTACAGCTGCAACAATATAAATGATATACGATAAGCCAAATTCGGTTCTTCTTATTCTTCCGTCAAATGAGAATGGTTGTTTAAACATATTTTTTTATTTTTATAATTAATCAATGGGTGTTTAGTATTTCATGCTTGCCGGTTTAATTAAATGTAAACAGCAAATTGGATATACACGTTTCTTATATTTAGTTCCAAAATATTCTCCTAAAATATAAATAAAATCAATAAAGAGCTAATTTTTTTGTCTAGTTTGGTTTTTGCCTCAGTACATAGCATTTTATTTTTGATTCTTTGTAACCTAATATTCTCATGGAGAAACTCATATATTTAAGTAGTTAAATGATACTTGTTCAGATTGTTTAGCCATAATTTATTTCCAAATGGGTTCGTTTTGCCAATTTGCAGGAAATCCCATTTTGTATAATTGAGTTTTAGGGAATTGATTGAATAAATCAAATAATTCTTGTTTAATTTGATTGCCAGGACTAACTTCATTATTCATATAAATAATGGCCGCTAAAATAGGGAATATTTTTCTTCGTTGATAGTTATCAGGTATATAGTTTAAGATAGGATTGGGTGTGGTTGGTGGCCAATCATATTTGTTTATTATTACTCTGTTCCATAATCTACTATGGTGAGCTATTATGTTTCTTAAAACGGTAATTGTTAATAACCAACTCACTAAATATTTCTGATTATTTAACCCAAATTCGGTGGCTATTTTGTTTTTTTCGGGCAATTGATGTTTAAGGTTGCTATATAATTTAGATAATGTGCCTAAAGTAAGAATTTCAAGTGCTTTCCAACTTTCAGGTAATTCATCAGGATGATTTTCAAAATGTTTTACAATAAATTCTTCACTACTATTGCTTATATCCATATTGATTTTGCCTAAAAAAGAAGTGAATTTTTTAGAATCTTGAAATATTGATGGGTTCATGTACCAATAAGCACC
>JBILBN010000145.1:0-3469 GCA_044353665.1 Chitinophagaceae bacterium
GAAGGATGAAGTATGAGATAAAAGGTAACGTCAGTCTCACTTCCTCCTTCATCCTTCAAACTTCATCCTTCATACCTCATCCTTCATACTTCACACTTCGTATCTTGGTTTTCGACAAATCACACCGCACCATCCCCCACTGCAGCCCCGAGCCAAAGCCTACCAACAGCGCATTTTCTAACTCAGGATTTTGCTTTTCTGCAAAATGATGTGCCAACAATATTCCGATGCTCGCCGAAGCGGTGTTGCCATAGCCATCTAGCGCCATGGGCATTTTATCGGCTGGAATTTGCAGCATGCGTTGCAGGTATTTAAGTACAAAGCCACTGGCTTGGTGCATCAAAAATTGACTTACCTCGGCTTTTTCCAAGTTGGCTGCTTTCAAAAAAGCTTCGATAGCCGGGGCAACCTGACCAATTGTAAAATTGAATATGCCCAACCCATCCATTTGCAATTGGCCCTCGGCATTGGTGCAAAGCTGGTTGGTGACATCTGGTGCGCTGCCCAAACTGAATAGCCAAGGACTTGCCCCGACTTTTTTAACGATGCGCATGGCCGAAGCACCATCACCAAACAGCAAGCGCGTTGCCCGATCGGTGGGATTTAATAGGCGACTGTGGGTTTCGGCGCATACCAAAAGCACCTCGTTCATGTCGGTTTGTTGCAACAGCAGGGCCGCTTGGTACAGCCCCCAAACCATGCCCGCACAGCCCATCTGCAAATCCCAGCACATGGGAGCGGCTTTACTGCCTTCAGGCAGCCAGTTCATACCCACTGCTATGCCCGACGCATTGCCCGGCAGTTGTTGCGCAGGGGTTTGAGTCACACTGACAATGGCATCCGGACGTTCTTCATTTGCATATAAAACACGACAGGCCGCCAAACCCAAATCAAGGGTCGACAGCCTGCTCTTGCGCACCGCTGAAATGCCTGTTTGCTCAGCGAGTTGCGCCTGCCAACCGTCTTTAAACAGTACCTGCCATTGCGCCACTCCTTCGCTTTCGGCTGGCACCGCAGCAGCTAATTGCGTTATCTGAAGGTCACTAAAACTGTGCAACATGCAAACCTAAATTTTCTCCGTGTCCTCCGTGCCCACCGTGTTTTTCACAATCTGGCATCATAAATGGCTTTCAAATCCCCAATGGTTTTAGCGCTTTTGAGCGCTTCAACGCTTACAACGTTTCCCGTCTCTTGATGAATCCAGGCCGCAATAACGAGCTGAGACATGGAGTCCCAGAAGGGGATGCTAAGCAATAAGGTATTCTCGTTTTCAAACACTGAATCAGCGAAAACCTCATTTACAAATGCAACAAACTTAACAAGGTCCACTTCTTTACCCATCGACAACCTCATTGTATTTTATGACTTTGGCCGGGTTGCCCACCACTACTGCATAATCCGGCACATCTCTGATTACTACTGCACCAGCACCAATCGTAGCCCATTTGCCAATACGTATACCTTGAATCACCACGGCACCGGCACCTATGTGTGTACCTTCACCTACGTGGACATTACCGCTTAAAGTAGCATTAGGTGAGATGTGTACAAAATCTGCTAGGAGGCACTCGTGATCGATAGTAGCAGCTGTATTAACAATCACATGCCGGCCTATTTTTACCTCCGGATTAATGATTACACCAGCCATGACCACAGTACCCTCGCCAATTGAATCCTTTGCAATTGCTAAGATGGCGGAAGGATGTATTCCTATTTGGTAATTGAAAGCTTTAGAAAAAGCCAATTTTTTACGGGCGAGATTATTACCAACAGCCAAGATGCCCTCTTGATTTTTTTCTTCGACCAGCGCTTGGGGCGGGAATACTTCCCCTCCAATCCAATTGCTTTTTACCGCATCATCCACAAATTTTAAATCTGTACAACCGGATTTCGTCAAGATATCATGAATAACTAAACCATGTCCGCTAGCGCCGTAAATAATCACCAATTGTATCCGTTAAATTTCTCTACCGTCGCCTGACCTTCTTGCGAAATCCCTTCACGCTTGAATACCTTATGAACCGTCATCCACAAAATTTTCATATCCAATGCAAAACTGCAATTATCAACGTACCATACATCATACTCGAACTTTTGCTTCCATGAAATGGCATTCCGGCCGTTTACTTGCGCCCAACCAGTTATTCCTGGTCTGACTTCGTGACGGCGTATTTGTTTTTCATTGTATAGAGGTAAGTATTCTACCAGCAATGGACGCGGGCCTATCAAGCTCATTTCGCCTTTCAACACATTCCACAATTGTGGTAGTTCGTCCAGTGAAATTTTACGAATGAACTTCCCAATCCCTGTCAAGCGTTCAGCATCTGGCAAAAGATTTCCAGCCACATCTCGTTTGTCGTTCATTGTTTTGAACTTAACAAGTTTGAATATCACCTCATCTTTACCCGGCCTGAGCTGCGTAAAAAAAACGCCCCCTTTGCCGTGTACCAAACGCAATAAAATTGCAATAAAAATACCAGGTATAAGCACGATTAGGCCAACAAAAACAGCCACTATGCAATCAAAAAATGGCTTATAGACTTCGTTGTACAAATTCAATGATTTTTTGATAACTGATGTTTACATCATAGTGCTCTTGCATAAAATCAAATCCTGCTTCACCCATTGATTTTCTTATTTATGGCTTACTGCAAAAAAGGATGACCTCCTCCCTATACTTCGGACGCTTTTAATTAGAGTTTTCAGGCATTTTCCTCATGCAATTTAATAAATTCTTGGGGAGAATAATCATCCAAAGAACTATGTGGTCGGAAATGGTTGTATTCCCACTTCCATTGTTCAATTTTCTCTGATGCATCTTCTAGGCTCAAGAACTAATTTACTGACAGACATTCATCTCTGAACTTGCCGTTAAATGACTCTACGTAAGGATTATCGGTAGGTTTTCCTCGTCGTGAGTAATCAAGAATCACCTTGTTTTCATAGGCCCAGCGGTCTACTTCTTTGGATATGAACTCAAACCATTGTCACATTGAATACGAACTGGGTAAGTACCTTCTAGGAGAGCAATATTACTGAGTTCATCACGCACATCGGTGCCTCTCTCTCGTACTCCGACGATCTGTTGTATTTTGGCATAGTAAACATTAGGATTTATTTCCTAATTTTTACAGTAGCAACTTGAAGTCAAGGCCTTAATTTCCCTTAAAATCTTCTATTGTTTCGTGATTTTGAGCTGTAATTCCTTCTTTATTACTTTGTATATTATTAATAATAGTATCTTCACATCTAAACTAAAGCTACAGTTTTCAACATACCAAACATCTAAATTAAATTTCTCCTGCCAATTGATCGAGTTCCTACCGTTTACTTGCGCCCATCCCGTTATACCTGCTTTAACCTCATGTCTACGTCTCTGTTGTTGACTGTATAAGGGCAAGTATTGAACCAACAATGATCGCGAGCCAATTAAACTCATATCTCCTTTCAATACATTCCACAGTTGAGG
>JBILBN010000132.1:0-3461 GCA_044353665.1 Chitinophagaceae bacterium
CATCCCCCCAGCTATTTTATTTAAAACAGCGCTCTTCTTATCCTTAGCAATAAAACTTCTTTTAGATTGCACTCCATTACGAAGTGGTTTGAAATTATTTTCGAGAATCATTGAATCAATCATACTCACTCGTTGACCAAACGTATTGTTCAATATCAAAAAATTAAATACTAGAAAATAAACAATTCTTTTTCCCAATTTTACTCATTTTAAGTGCTTACAAATGTACTATTTAATAAAGTGTTTCAAAATATTTAGAAATGTTCGCTATCAATTTTTATAATCTCAAAAATGATTGTATATTCGCACTCTCAAAAAATCGAGGTCTCGTAGCTCAGCTGGATAGAGCAATCCCGACTTATCGGGATAGGTCTTTTGGTTCGAGTGAAGTGGTTCTTTAAAATATGGTCTCGTAGCTCAGCTGGATAGAGCAACAGCCTTCTAAGCTGTAGGTCTTTGGTTCGAATCCAAACGGGATCACTCAAGGTTCTCTATTATTATAGAGAACCTTTTTTTTTATGTTTTACGTTTACATAATTTACAGTCAAAAACTTGATAAATTTTACATTGGATATACTTCTAATATTCAAATGAGAATGCATGAATATCACAATCAAGGTAGAAGCAAGTTTACCAGCAAAGGGATTCCTTGGGAATTTAAATATTCAGAACCATTTGAAACTGAAATCGAAGCGATGCGAAGAGAAAAACAAATTAAAAACATGAAAAGTAGAAAATACATTATCAGCTTGATAGTGCAATCCCGATTTTAATCGGGATAGGTCTTTGGTTCGAATCCAAACGGGATCACTCAAGGTTCTCTATGATTATAGAGGACCTTTTTTCATGCCCATTTTGCAGGTATTTCAGTAATTTTTAGCTATCAGAAAAAGACTTTTTCAGGCAATTGTTTTACCAATGTTACACCAAAATGAATTTATGCAAAACTTAGTGTAACATGAACATCACATTTAGGCTGGAATACTCAAAAACCATCCATTTTTTATTTTAAAACCTCAAAAATAATTTTAGATAATTATTCTTAATATTTATATTAAATTTGAACTTTAAAGTTCTATCTAAATTTAAACTATTTACGTCTTATTAAAAAAAAATATAATGAAAAGAATTACGGTATTATTCATTTTTATGTTTGGTGCATTTTACATGAATGCTCAAACTACATCTCCAACACCTTATTGCGATGCAGAATTTGACGATGCGATACAATTTGGCATACCATTTAATATGCCTGATGCGATATTTTCTGTTTCTTTTGGAACATTGAATAACAATACCATTCTTCAGCCGGCTGCATTCCCATATTATACATTCTTCAACAACTTAGCTATTCCTAATTTTACGATAGGCAACTTATACACATCTAATATTGACTTTGATGTCTACGGAAATGCTGGTTATGGCATTTGGATAGATTATGACCACAATAATGTTTTTGATGCCAATGAAAAAGTGGGTGGATCTGCAAATATTCTTGATTGGTTACCTTTTGGACTAACTACAGAAACGGATAATATTACCATTCCGACATCTGCTTTACCTGGAAATACCAGAATGAGGATACGAATTGTTGAAGATGACGGTTATACACAGGTATATGGACCTCTTTTACTTCCATGTAATGCGAGCCCGTTTCCAAACGATGTTATGGATTGGGGTGAAACTGAAGATTATACAATCAATTTAGTTCAAAATTTTCCTGTTGCATCTATTGCAGTTACTGGTCAAGGTGGTGCTTCTACCATCACAACAAACGCTGGCACTTTACAAATGTTAGCAAATGTATTACCTGCAAATGCTACAAATAATACAGTTACTTGGTCTGTAACCCCTGGTACAGGAACGGCTACCATTAGCCCAACTGGATTGTTAACAGCCACAGCAAATGGAACTGTTACAGTTACAGCCACAGCAAATGACGGTTCTGGAGTAATAGGAACAATGACCGTGACGATCTCGAATCAAATCGTAATCATCTTGGTTACTTCAATTAATGTGCAAGGGCAAGGTGGTGTAAATAATATCAACACAAATGGAGGCTCATTACAAATGGTTGCAAATATTATACCTAATACTGCCACGAATCAATCTGTTACTTGGTCAGTTGCACCAGGTAGTGGAAATGCTACGATCAGTGCTACAGGATTATTAACCGCTGTTAGCAATGGAACTGTAATTGTGAAAGCTACCGCAAATGATGGTTCTGCAGTTTCCGATACTAAAACTATTTTTATTTCTAATCAAATTGCACTTGTAAGTTCGATAACTATTCAGGGTCAGGGTGGTGTTACTACGATAACAGTAAATGGGGCAACGCTTCAAATGTTAGCAACAGTTTTGCCAACAAATGCCACCAATGCAAATTATACTTGGTCTGTAATAAATGGTACAGGATCGGCTTTAATTAATACAGCTGGTATGTTAACACCTATTACCAATGGCACAGTTACAGTGAAAGCAACTGCAAATGATGCTAGCGGTGTTTATGGAATAGTTATTATTACCATTTCAAATCAAGTAATTAATTTAGTAACTTCTATTGTTGTGCAAGGGCAAGGAGGAGCATCCAGTATATCTGCCAACGCTGGAACATTGCAAATGATAGCAACCGTTTTGCCTACATATGCAACAAACAATACTGTTTCTTGGTCTGTACAAAACGGAACAGGCTCTGCCAGCATAAATGCAACAACAGGTTTGCTTACTGCAATTAGCAATGGATTGGTTACCGTGAGAGCTACTGCAAATGATGGTTCAAATGTTTATGGAACAAAGGTTATTACTCTTTCTAATCAAGGTACAATTTTACCAGTTACGATGATCACTGTAAATTCGAATAGCAATAGCGTTCCAGAAGGAAGTGCTTTGCAAATGTTTGCAACAGTGCTACCTAATGCAGCAACGAATAACGCAGTTACATGGTCTTTAACAAATGGCACAGGAACAGCTAGTATTAATGCTTCTGGCATGTTAACAGGCATTACTGCTGGCACAGTAGATGTTACAGCAACAGCAAATGATGGTTCTGGAATATTTGGTACTAAAACGATAACTGTTACAAAGCCCAATTCTATTTCTTCTATTGAAAATGAAAATATTGCTATTTATCCCAATCCATCTAACGGAACTATTTATATTAAAAGTAAATATGAATTGGTAAGCGTTGAAATATATTCAATTTTAGGGGGAAAAGTAATTTCAACTAAATTATTAACTTCAAATACGATTGACATTCATGATTTAACGAATGGGAATTACCTATTAATTTTAAATTCAAAATCAAATGATCGATATATGAAACGAATCACAAAAAATTAATATTTCAATAAAAAAGGCTAACATAATTACATGCTAGCCTTTTTTTATTTCCTTACGACTAGTTTTGATAAATTATCTTCTTCAAAATATACTTGAACCATTTTTTGAGCATTTGACAACAA
>JBILBN010000074.1:0-11646 GCA_044353665.1 Chitinophagaceae bacterium
CATGTAAATATGTTTTATAATTGTAGGTTGATATCTAAAGCAAACCAAATTCAGAATGCTAATTTAGTATGAAAGTTGATGTTTGTCAAACACTTTTTGTCATTTTATCTCAATATTTTTTGAGAAGGGCTTTTTTGCCATCAAAAACAGCGTAAGTATTGTAGCTTATCCAATCGCCAAGATTAATAAAAGTGCTACTCTCATTGATTTGTAGCGTTATAGGAATATGCCTGTGCCCAAATATAAAATAATCGTAATGCGTTTTTGCTAAACATGCTTTTGCATACATAATTTGATATTCCTCCGCATGATTTTTCATTCCGAGGTCTGCATATTTATGTTTTGGGCCCAAACGACTAAACCAATCTGCCATTCTCAATCCCAAATCTGGGTGCAATTGTCTATAAATAAACTGCGACCAAGTACTGTGCAATAATTTTTTGAGTAAAATATATTTCCATTCTTTATTACACACACCATCGCCATGCGCAACATGAAAAAGTTGGTCATTTATTTTAAACGATTGAGCCGTTTTTATCACTTTAATGCCCAACTCTTTTTCAAAATAACCGTGCATCCATAAATCATGATTCCCAGTAAATACTATAATTTCAATTCCGGCATCTGCTATTTCGGCCAATTTTCCCAAAAAACGAACGGTTCCTTTTGGTGCCACAAGCTTATATTCCATCCAAGAATCAAAAATATCTCCCACCAAATAAATTTGTTGCGCATCGGTTTTAATTGCATCTAACCAACTACAAACAATTACCTCACGCTTACGAGTTGCTTCATAATCGGGAATTCCGAAATGAAAATCTGATGCAAAATATATTTTTTTGCCCTCCTTTAATTGAACATCTGCTAACTGCAAAAACATAGAATGTAAATATATAACATGAAAATTAAGTTACTTCGTTTTGTATTTTATAAATTTTGATTTTTCAAGTACATTTTAAAAATATGAAAATTTACAAGCTGACTTTAATGCGGTTTGTAAACTATGTATTTGAAGCAATGCAATAAGGCAAAATGGTTGAACATTTAGTCCATTCAAAACATTCCATTTATGGTCCTGATTCAGAAAAAAGTCGGAATGCAAGAGTTTCCAAAACAACCCCTGCATAAATGTGTGTGATGTAATTTTAGACCTCTTTATAATGAGTAATCTCTTTATTTACTTCAAAATTACTTTCACTGTTCTACATTCAACTAATTTGTTTTCGGGTGTGTGCATGCGCACTCTGTCAAAAAAAATAGTGTCGCCTTTGTAGCTGCGTTCATTAAAATTTCGAATCCATTTTTGAGGTATGGTATCGCCTTTACAAACTACGTTGGAGTAGTCTGTAACGATAATTGGCAAACCTTCATCATCTTGATAAAGACCCCGTTCGGCATACATAATTTCAAAACTTTCTACTTTAATTAAATTACCTGCACTGTCCTTCACGCACAAAGGTTTTTGAATTAATTGCTTAAATTCATCTACACTTAATTGCATCGAGTCGGTATAAGTACATCCGAAATAGGCCTTATACTTCGATTTTTTTATCAATCCATCTGCAGGTACAAACGCCATAATAACCATTGCCACTGTCAATAAAGTCCCTATTTTACTAAAAAAACGTTTCATAATCTAAAGCAAGTTAAGACTTTCTTGAATAATTCTCAATTTTTCTATAGCATCATTTTTCTTTTTGGTTTCCATTTCAATGATTTCAGGTTTGGCGTTGGCAACAAATTTTTCGTTGCTTAATTTTTTATCAACACTTTGCAAAAATCCTTGGTAGTAAACTAAATCTTTTTCGAGTTGTATTTTTTGTGCCGAATTATCTATTTCTTTTTCAGTTGTGAAACTGCATTGCATTTTATCCACCATAAATGAAATGGATTTCTCTACTGGTTCGCTCACAAATGAAACTGTTTTTGCGAAGCTTTGTTTTTGCAATGTTTTCAAAATAGCAGTCAATTCATTTTGATAAGCAATAGGCAATTGCAGTTCAATTTCGTCTTTCGGTTTTAAGTTTTGTTTTACGCGCACATCGCGAATAGCAGTAATCATTTTTTGTAAACTTTCCCCCTGTTTTAATATTATATTTCCTGCATCTAACATCTGACAGCTAGCATCTGACATCTCTGAAATTGTAATATCGTCTCCTTCGTTTCTTTCTTTCAAAGAATGATATACTTCTTCTGTAATAAAAGGCATAAATGGATGTACTATTTTCATTAATTCTTCAAAAAAGAATAAGGCTTTTACAATATTATGTTGATTAATGGGTTGGTCTTGTGCAGGTTTAATCCACTCTAAATACCAACTACAAAAATCGTCCCAAATGAGTGAATACACTTTTTTCAAGGCTTCACTTAATTTGAATTCTTTGCAATCTTGTTCTATTAAATTTTGTACTTCAGCCAATCGTGCTTCAAACCACATTGAAGGGAAAATAGCCTCTTTACTGTCGTCAACTACTTTTTCTTTTTCATTTAAAATATGAAGCAATTTCATCGCATTCCATATTTTATTGCCAAACATTTTTCCTTGTTCCAAACCACTTTCATCAAACAATAAATCATTTCCTGCTGGTGAAGCAATCATAATTCCAAAACGAACCGCATCAGCTCCAAATTGGTCAATAAGGCCTAACAAATCAGGACTGTTACCCAATTGTTTACTCATTTTTCGACCTTGTTTATCACGCACCATACCTGTGAAATAAACATCTTTAAACGGAATTTGTTGTTTGAATTCAAACCCAGCCATTATCATACGAGCCACCCAAAAGAAAATAATATCTTGCCCTGTAACCAATGTCGTGGTAGGATAATAATAATTAACTTCTTCATTGTTTGGATTACTGATTCCTTTGAAAACCTCCATTGGCCACAACCAGGATGAAAACCAAGTGTCTAAGCAATCTTCATCTTGTATTAAAATGATGTCGGATGGCTGTTGACGGATGTCGGTAGCACCTGACATCTGACGTCTAACATCTGATATCTTTTGTTGAGCTTCACTCAACGTTTCTGCAACCACAAAATTTCCTTCATCATCATACCATGCAGGTATTTGCTGACCCCACCAAAGCTGTCGACTAATGCACCAATCTTTAATGTTTTCTAACCAATGATTATAGGTATTTTTTAATTTTGCAGGATGAAATTTAATTTCATCATTCAGCACAGCCGATAATGTTTCAGGATGTTTTCCTAAAAAGGTTTTCATATCCATGAACCATTGCATACTCAAACGAGATTCAATAACTGCACCGGTTCTTTCACTCGTTCCTACTTGTCCTTTATAATCTTCAATTTTTTCAATTTGACCCAAAGCCGAAATGTCTTCGACTATTTTTTTACGCAAATCAAATCGATCAATACCGTTGTAACTTTTTACTAAATCATTCATCAATTCTTCTTCCAATTGCGCTGCTGTAAACTTACCATCAGCATCCAATGTATCGATTGATTTTAGATTGTGTTTTCGTCCAATTTCATTGTCATTTTTATCATGCGCTGGAGTAATTTTTAATGCGCCTGTTCCAAATGCTGCATCCACATATTCGTCTGCAATAATTTTTATTTTTCGGTTGATGATTGGCACGATTACTTCTTTCCCTACCCAATCTTTATAGCGCGCATCATCAGGATTAACACAAATGGCAACATCACCCAAAATAGTTTCAGGACGAGTAGTTGCCACTATTATAGAGTTGTCGGATGTTGGATGTTGGTTATTTGTATTTCCTGTCATCTGACCACCGTTATCCGACATCACTAAAGGATAACGAACATAATATAATTTAGAATCGATATCTTTAAAAATAACTTCTTCATCACTTAAAGCCGTTTTACTAGCAGGATCCCAATTGACCATGCGCAAACCTCTGTAAATAACGCCATCGTTATACAGTTGTACAAATATTTTAATAACCGCTTTGTAGTAATTTTCATCCATGGTAAAGGATGTTCTATCCCAATCCATTGAACAACCTAATTTACGAAGTTGTTGCAAAATAATACCCCCATATTTTTCTTTCCACTCCCAAGCATAAGCCAAAAACTCTTCCCGAGTAAGAGATGATTTAGTAATTCCTTTTTCACGTAGCATTTGAACCACTTTAGCTTCAGTAGCAATAGAGGCATGGTCGGTTCCTGGCACCCAACAAGCATTAAAACCTTGCATACGAGCTCGTCTTATTAAAATATCTTGTATGGTATTATTTAAACAATGTCCCATGTGTAATACTCCTGTAACATTTGGTGGAGGAATTACAATTGTATAAGCTGGTTTTTCGTTGGGTGTAGAGCTAAAATAGCCACTATTTACCCAATGTTCGTACCATTTATTTTCTGCTTCTTGAGGGATGTAGTTTTTTGATAATTCCATAATTGCAAATATAGGAATAGAAGTTATATCTACAACCTTGTGAAATTTGACAATTTATCATTATAAAAAAGAAAAAGAATGTATATTTTTTGAAGCTTTTTTAAAAAAAATACTGCATGTTAAGGATATGGTATATATTTGAGTTTAATTTTTTTTATGAAACAATTAGTATTCTTCGTTGCCTTAATATTTTCTATGAATCATCTTAATGCTCAACGTCATTATGTAGAAGATGGTAGATTTAGAATTATGGGTGGTGGAATTAGTGGTGAATTTAGCACTAGCAAAGATGAAGAGAATACAGATAAAAAAAATGTAATTAAGCTAAATTTATCTTCACTCTCGAATAAAACAATTGCAGCTCAATATGAAAGAGCGTTGAGTAAGCATTTTTCTTTTGCTTTACAAGGTCGATATTCTTTAGAAAGTAATTTACCTGCAATCGATTTATTTTCTAACTTCATTGATGATACCGCTATGGTATTTAAAAATTTAAAAATAAGTGGTTGGGCCATCACTCCAGAATTTAGATTTTATTTCCGTCGTGCTTTAAAAGGCTTTTATGTGGCTCCTTATTTCAGAATTAGAAATACAGATATTTCTTTTCCTATCAATTATACAGATGATAATAATAAAGCGCAAAACATAACAACGAAAGGTAGCTTTTTATCTTATGGTGGCGGATTAATGATTGGCCAGCATTTTAAAATTGGTAACCGTATTTCTCTAGATATATTTATTGTAGGAACACATTATATGTCAACAGCTATTGATATTACATCTAATTCTTCGGTTACTTTATCTGTAAATGACCAACAAGATGTGAGAGATTTTTTAGCGACTACGCAGGTATCAATAGCCAATTTAGTGAAAAATTTCAAGTATGAAGTTACTGCTAATAAACTAACTGTGAAGGGTTCCATGGATGGTGTTGGTATTCGAGGCGGTGGTGTTAATTTAGGATTTAGATTTTAAAATTATTTTACAACTTCAATATAGTTTAATGGTTTAATTATACCATTTATTCTATACCCATCTATTTTGGTAATGCTGCCGGCACATCTGCCTTTGCCTAATTTTTCAGTGTGAGTAAAAATCCTATCAATTAAAAATCGTTTGCTGGTATCTTTTAATACTATTTCAATTTGAGAAAATGGTCCTGCACTCCTTTTGGTTAATGTAGTGGATAAATTCGTAGTCGTTTCTTGAAATAAATAATAATCTGAAAAGTTAATTACACTGTCTTTAACAATGGGTAATACATAAAACGTATCCACTTCACTGATCGAAAAATTGACAAATGAAATCTTCTTGATTGATTCGAATTCAATTTTAGCCTTATAACATGAAGAAATAATGATTACTGCAAATAGTGGAAATAGTTTTTTCATAATTTAAATGACGAAATATGTAGTTTACTTGTTTGGCTTCAAATAGTTTTATTGCATTCATAGTAATGGATATATTTTTATCTATTTTCTATTTCTAATTCATCATTTTATACTTCCCTTTACTCTTCCTTATCCTTACTGCACAAACTTTATATTCTGGACAAAGTGCATCTCCATCGGTTACAGAGCTTGTTAAAATATTCATGCTTACTTCAGGATAATGAAATGTGGAGGAAAGAATACCTGGTTTTACTTCGTCGGTAATTTTTGCTTTCACATCTATTTTTCCACGAGCACTTTCAATGCAAACCATGTCGCCTTCTTCAATATTATTTTGCGAAGCATCTAGTGGATTTATCAATAATGAATCTGTCAATAAAATTTCAGCATTGCCTGTTCTTCGTGTTTGAGCGCCACAATTATAATGTTCTAATTCACGATTAGTCGTTAAAATATAAGGGAAGTCTTTTTCATTATCCGTTAGCTCTGTTGTTTGAATCCATGTTGCTTTTTTAAACTGACCTTTGCCCATTTTAAATCCATCAATGTGCAAAATTTCTGTGTCTGAACCATCGGCCAATACAGGCCATTGCTTGCCATTAATGCCCAATTCATCCCACTTTACACCGGCAAAAAATGGAACGATTTGCGAAATTTCTTCCAACAAAGTTTTCGGATTATAATCTTGTTCGTTGCCACCCATTTTGTTCATGATGTCAATAATAATTTGTCCATCTTGTTTAGTTCCAGCTATGGGTTCAACTACTTTATTCACGCGTTGAATACGTCGTTCACCGTTAGTAAATGTGCCACTTTTTTCAAGAAAAGAAGTAGCGGGTAAAACCACGTGCGCCATTTTTGCGGTCTCGGTCATAAATAATTCTTGAACCACTAACAGTTCCAAATTATTCATGGCTTCTTTTACATGGTTGGTGTTAGGATCTGTTTGCACATTGTCTTCACCCATTAACCACAAGGCCTTAAATTTACCATCAATGGCTGCATCATACATTTGAGGAATTTTTAATCCAATATAATTGGGTAATTTAACACCATAAAAGGCTTCGTATTTTGCATGATATTCTGGATTCGTAACATCTAAATAGCCAGCACCTTGATGTGGCTGACAACCCATATCGGCAGCACCTTGCACATTATTTTGACCTCGAAGTGGATTTACACCAACACCTCTACGACCAATGTTTCCAGTAATCATAGCCAAATCGGCAATGAGCATTACGGTAAATGTTCCTTGCGAATGTTCAGTAACACCCAATCCATGAAAGCTCATCGCATTAGGCGCTTTAGCATAAGCTATGGCTGCCTCACGCGCTAAATTTTTATCAACGCCCGTTATTTTTTCTAATTCATCTATATCAAATGAAAGCACATGATTTTTAAAATCGTCATAGCCTTCTGTTCTATTTTCGATGAATGTTTTATCTTCTAAATTTTCTTTAATAATGAAATGTAACAGCATGTTTAACAAGGCTACATTGGTTCCTGGCTTTAATTGTAAATGATAAGTTGCATAAGTTGCTAACTCAGTTCGTCGAGGATCAATAACAATGGTCACATGATTTTGCTTCATGGCAAATTGTTTCATTTTTGCCCCTGTTACAGGATGACCATCGGTAGGGTTTGCACCAATGACCATAATGCAATTTGCATATTTCAAATCAATAACCGAATTGGTTGCGGCACCTGTTCCAAAAGTTCGTTGCATGCCTAACGCAGTAGGGCTGTGGCATACACGAGCACAACTGTCAATATTATTGGTACCAATGGTGGTACGAATAAATTTTTGCATTAAATAATTTTCTTCATTGGTGCATCGAGCCGATGAAATTCCACCAATAGCATCTGCACCATAATTTGATTTTATTTCTTTCAATTTATTGGCAATATAATCATAGGCTTCATCCCAAGTCGCTTCCACAAATTCACCATTTTTTTTAATGAGTGGAGTGCGAAGCCTTTCTTTATGGTCGTAAAATTTAAACGCATAACGTCCTTTCAAACAAGTATGTCCATTGTTTACTTCTGCATCATAAGGCGCTTGTATGCTTTTTATTTCACCATTCACAGTAGATACTTCCAAGTTGCAACCCACACCACAATAAGTACACACCGTTCTCGTTTTTTCTTTTGCTACTATACTCTTGCTTTCAAACACATCGCTAATTGCACTTGTAGGACAAGCTTGTGCACAAGCACCACAGCTCACACAATCGCTTTCAAAAAATGTTTGTTCAGAACCTTTTACAATATGTGCATCAAATCCTCTGCCAGCCATACTTAACACAAATTGTCCTTGCACTTCATCACAAGCTCTCACACATCGAAAACAATTAATGCATTTACTTAAATCAGACGTCATATATGGATGACTCAAATCTTTTTTTCGGTCTAAATGTGTTTTACCTTCTGGGTAACGAACATCTCTAACACCCACTTGTGCAGCTACAGTTTGCAACTCACAATTGTTGTTAACTTCACAGGTCAAACAGTCTAGAGGATGGTCGGTTAAAACCAATTCAATAATATTTTTTCGTAGTTTTTGAATGCGTTTACTGGTGGGATAAATGTAAGCATTTTCCATCACAGGCGTATGGCAAGAAGCCATGGCTTTTGCATTTCCATTTTGCACCAAAGCCACATCCACACTGCAAACACGACAACTTCCAAATGGGTCTAGGTTTGGCGCATCACACAAGGTTGGTACTAAATTTTCACCCAAACTTCTACGTACAAAAGCCAATATTGTTTCGCCAGGAACGAACTGAAAAGGCACATCATTGATGTATGCAGTTTTATTTGCAATGGCTGCATTTTTTTCTAACGCTTTAATTGGACGTGAAGTTTCGAACATGAGAAGTGTTTTTGTAGGATTAAAAATAGTCAATTTAATTTGAATATTAAATATACAATCAAAATCAATTCCATTACTTTACAGATTTTGCATTAGAGGAAACCATATTTCACTAATCATGTTATTGATAAGCCCTATAAAATAGATCCATATTATTTTTTGAAACAGATACATCAAATTATTAGAGGAGTTCAATTTTCATGAATTATATTTGCAACCTTAAAATAAAAATTTCTTTTAAATGAAAAAACTGTTATTAGTATTATTAATTATTTCGGGTCAATTTTTTGCAAAGGCAGATGAAGGAATGTGGATGCCATTATTGATTTCTCAAAACTATGCTGAAATGCAGCGATTAGGATTAAAACTCACTGCTGAACAAATTTACAGCATCAACAAAAGCTCTGTGAAAGATGCTATTGTTCATTTTGGAGGTGGATGCACAGGTGAAATTATTTCTGATAAAGCATTGATATTAACCAATCACCACTGTGGATATTCTTATATAGCCGCATTGAGTTCAGTAAGTAATAATTATTTAATGAACGGTTTTATGGCTACTTCAAGAGAACAAGAATTGCCTTGTGCTGGCTTGTCTGTTAAATTTTTATCAAGAATTGAAGATGTTACTACCAAAGTAAATAAATATATTGGAGATGCTTATGGTGTTGATGTTGAAAAGAAATTTGCTGTGATTGCCAAAGAAATTTCAGAAAAAGCAAACGAAAACGGCACGTATGAAAGTGATGTTAAATCGTTTTATGCAGGTAATAAATACTATTTATTTGTATACCAAAAATTCACTGATATTCGTTTGGTAGGCACTCCTCCTGAAAATTTAGGAAAATTTGGAGGCGATACGGATAATTGGATGTGGCCTCGTCATACATGCGATTTCTCTATGTTTAGAGTTTATGCAAACAATGATAATAAGCCAGCACCCTATTCTCCAAATAACAGACCTTACGTTCCCAAACATCATTTGCCTGTTTCTTTAAAAGGAGTAAAAGACAATGACTATGCAATGATCATGGGTTATCCTGGAAGAACAACGCGTTATATGACTTCATTTGGGGTAGATCAAGCGATTAATTTATCAAACCCTACGGTGGTAAAAATTCGTGACAAACGTTTATCCATTATGCGTGAAGAAATGGAAAAAGATCCTGCAGTTGATTTAGCGTATTCATCTAGCTATGCACAAATTGCAAATTATTGGAAATATTTTATCGGTCAAACTGAGCAATTGAAAAATTTGAATATTTTAGCTCAAAAAGAAAAAGAAGAAAAACAATTTCTTGGATGGGCCAAAGAAAACGACAAATCATTATCTACTTTGATGAATGATTATCAAAAAGCTTATGCGGCTTATCAACCTTATGTTAAACATGCCACTTTTTATCGAGAAGCATTTATGGCTCCTGCTTTAACTAAATTTGCAATGAGTTTTGACATGATTGATAAAGCGTTAACTGCAGAGGTAAGTAAAGACTCAATCAACGTATTATGTAAGCGTATTTTGAAAGCTCGAAAAGGGGCTTTTGATGGATTTAATTTAGAGCTAGATAAAAAGGTTTTTGCTGCTTTAAATTTGATGTATTATCAAGATATAACCAAAGCACAATTGCCAGCAGTATTTACGAATGAAGTATTTGGTAAATTTGGTTCAGACGACTGGAAAGAAACCTTTGATAACTACACTGAAAACGTATATACTAACTCTGCATTGCTTGACAGTGCAAAGTTTGAGGAAATGTGTAATGCAGAAAATATTGAAACCTTATTGCAAGATGGAGCAATTGTGCATGCATTGAGCGTAATGCAAAACTACAACACCAATTATGCGCCCAAAGTAAATGAGTTTAATTATGAAATGTTTGATTTAAATAGAGCTTATCAAGGCGCCTTATTAGAAAAAAATGAAGGAAAGGCAATGTATCCAGATGCCAATTCTACCATGAGAGTGAGTTACGGAAAAGTAAGTTCATATGCTCCTAAAGATGCTATTTTTTATAACTATTATACCATGGCAGATGGATTGTTAGAAAAATATAAACCAGGAGATAAAGAATTTGATTTGCAACCTAAAATTGTAGACCTTTTGAAAAGAAAAGACTTTGGCCCTTATGCCGACAAAAGCTTAGGAGGTTTAGTTACTTGTTTCATCACCACCAATGACATTACGGGAGGTAACTCGGGTAGCCCAGTAATTAATGGAAACGGAGAATTAATAGGTTGTGCTTTTGACGGAAACTGGGAAGCCATGAGTGGCGATGTAGCCTTTGACAAACGCTATAAAAGAACAATTTGTGCCGATGTTCGATACATCATGTGGGTAGTAGATAAAGTTTTAGGAGGAAGAATGTTGATGGACGAAATGACTATCAAAAACTAGTATTAAAATAGAATAACTAAAAATGCCGACAAAATTTTTGTCGGCATTTTTAATGTAAATTTGGATTATATTTAAAAAAATGTTGATCAATTCGATATATTTTTAATATTATTTACAATGCTTTTTAGTCAATTAGCAGAAGCACAATAAAATTATTAAAACTATAACAAACGTATAATTGTTGCAAGAAAAAATTATTAATACTCACTATGTTTGCCATTGTAGATATTGAAACGTGTGGAGCCAAATTTGCTTTTCAAAAGGGCAGAATTATTGACATTTGTATTTTGGTGCATGATGGAATTTCTGTGGTTGATAAATTTTCAACTCTCATAAACCCAGATTGTTACATCTCAGGGTTTTTCACTAATATTTCTGGCATTACCAATGAGATGGTAAAAGATGCCCCTCGTTTTCATGAGGTAGCAAAAGATATTATCGCATTTACTGAAGGTAAAATTTTTGTTGCCCATAATTCTTCATTTGATTACAATTTTGTAAAAGAAGAATTTGCTTCATTGGGCTATAAGTTTAAACGGGATACACTTTGCACGGTAAAATTGAGTCGTAAGTTAATGCCAGGTAAAAAATCATATAG
>JBILBN010000021.1:0-35945 GCA_044353665.1 Chitinophagaceae bacterium
TCCTTTTTTTCAATGCAAATAGTTGCACTTCTACACAATACTTATTCATTTCATCAAAATCATATTTGTTCACTTTTTCATCGTTTAAACAATATAAATAAATATCGTTTTCTTTCGATAAAAATACGATTTGATGATAAGCACGAAGTTTATCTCCTTTATTTAAAGGGTAAGGAAAACGAGATAATACTATGGCAATTTTTTTTCGCAACACAAATTAAATAGCTAAATATTGAAACTGTTCGACCACTTCTAAATAAATTTTTTCTTTACTGTAATTGGCTTCAACAAATTGTTTTGCATAGTCACCAATCGATTTTATTTTTTCCAAATTTGAAAAACAATAATGCAATTGCTCTTTAAAATCTTCTGGTGAATTAGCAATCAATACATTTTTTTGATGCGTTAATCCGATACCTTCAACCGCTATTTCAGTAGCGATGACAACCTTGCCAAAAGCCATAGCTTCGAGCACTTTTATGCGAATACCAGCACCAGATAATAAGGGCACAATCATAATATTTTTGCTCAAACTAAATGCTGAAAAATCTTCTATCTCCCCTAAAATAACAGTTTGATTGTTTTCTTTTTTCAACAATGACTTTGGCATATTTTTGCCAGCCAAAAATAATTTTACATCTTTTAATTCGGTTTGCAAATCATCCCAAACAGTTGATAAAAACCAAGTAACTCCTTCTACATTGGGCGCCCAATCCATACTTCCAATATGATAAATTGAGTGCATATTTTGTTCAATATTTTCCAATATTGGTTTATTTATATCAATGCCAAAAGGCAAATAAAAACTTGCATTTATTTTATTGTCTGAAAAATATTTTTCTTCAGTTCTAGAAATTGGCAATAGTAAATCAAAATTTTTAAGAATGTCTATTTCATAATTTTTTAATCGATTCGTTAAAATTTTCAAGTATTTTCTCTTTAAAAAATTAGCTTCATTTTCACTTAATCGTTGCCAAATTAAATGCTCAATATTATGTACCCTGCAAAAACATTTTGCATCGGAGTTTTCTTGTGCAATTTGCAAATAAGGGGACGTATAAATACTTTCAAATTGTATAATATCGAATACTTCTTGATTAATTAATTCGATTAATTCCGTTTCAAAATTTTTATTGATAAATCGAGAAACATTATATGATTTCCCAGTAAATAAATTGAAAAAAGCAGAAAGTGGATTAATATTATTATTAATGAATACCGTTTTGAAATGGACTAATTTTGAATACAATTCTGGAAGTGAATTTTCATCCACCCAATGTCTTGATGTATTCATTGATAAAAGGCTCACTTCACACCCTTGTTGCACATATCCTTCAATGGTTTGATGCATGGCAATGGCTCCACCATCTTTTAAAGGATAGGGAATTCGAGGCGTTAATATTAATATTTTTAAAGACATTTTTAGAAAGGTCTAAATTAAGACAAAAATGTGATTAAATTTGTTGCATGAGTAAACAGTCCGTTCTGTTTTTGGGGTCAAAACCTATCGGTTATCATTGCTTGAATTATTTAATTCAACAGCAAGATGCATTAAATATTGAAATCATTGGCTTATTGTCGAATGACAATGCTGCATTTGATAACTCCTTAAGCTTAAAAAAATTAGCACAAGCACATAATATTCCATTTATTGCTGCATTAAAAGAAATGCCTGAAAGTAACTTTTTAATTTCAGTCCAATACCATGAAATTTTAAAGGCGCATGATATTGCAAAAGCTAAAACATTAGCGATTAATTTACACATGGCGCCCTTGCCAGAATATAGAGGTTGCAATCAATTTTCATTTGCCATTTTAGACGACAAAAAAGAATTTGGCACTACGATTCATAAAATGGATGCCCGAATAGATCATGGCGACATTATTACTGAAAAACGTTTCCCTATTCCAACAAATTGTTGGGTGAATGATTTGTATGATTTAACCTACAAGGCATCTTTAACTTTGTTTCAAGAAAACATTGCCAATATTTTATCCAATGAATTTTCGATGAAACCGCAAAAAGATTTTGAAAGTGAACGGGGCACTTCCATTCATTATAGAAATGAAATTAGTGACATTAAACGAATTGATTTATCATGGGATAAAGCAAAAGTAGAACGACATATTAGAGCAACATACATGCCTGGCTTTGAACCACCCTATACAATGATTGATAACGAAAAAATTTATTTTTCTACAACATGGAATCCAAAAAAATAATTTGTACCGTTACCAACGATTTAAATTTTGATCAACGAATGAATCGAATTTGTTCTTCATTAGTAAGTGCAGGTTATGATGTGACGTTGATTGGTAGAAATAGGCCAACTTCAACATCATTAAATAAAAAACCATTTCATCAAAAACGATTGAATTGTTTTTTTGACAAAGGAAAATTATTTTATGCTGAATACAATATTCGATTGTTTATTTTTTTATTGTTTATCAAATGTGATATGATTTGCGCAATTGATTTAGATACTATTTTGCCTTGTCTTTTTATGTCGAAAATTAGAAATAAAAAACGCATTTATGATGCGCATGAATTGTTTTGTGAAATGGAAGAAATTGTTTCTCGACCGATGATTTACAAAGCATGGAAAAAAATTGAGCAATATGCCGTTCCACAATTTCATATTGGTTACACCATAGGCGATTGCTATGCTGAACAGTTTAAAGAAATGTATGGGGTAAATTATCAAATTGTACGCAATGCTACTGTTTTAGAACCTTTTACAGAAACGATTAGTGAAGAAAAATATATTTTATATCAAGGTGCGGTGAATGAAGGTCGAAGTTTTGAAACACTAATTCCTGCCATGCAATATGTACATGGCAAATTAATTATTTGTGGCGAAGGCAATTTTTATGAGAAAGCGATTGCATTATGCAATGCGCTAAATTTACAAGATAAAGTTATATTTAAAGGTTATGTAGAGCCTCAAGCTTTGAAAGAATTTACAAAAAAAGCCTACATAGGCATCACGCTTTTTACGAATCAAGGAAAGAGCAATTATTACTCCATGGCAAATCGTTTTTTCGATTATATGCATGCATGTATACCCCAATTGTGCGTCAATTATCCTGAATATAAAAAAGTAAATGAGCAATTTGAAATTTCTTATTTAGTTGTAGATTGTGACATAAAAACTATTGCAACTGCGTTAAATGAAATGCTTGAAAATACTGATTTACATACTCGTTTAAAACAAAATTGTTTGAAAGCAAGAGAAGTGTATTGTTGGCAAGAAGAAGAAAAAAGATTGGTAAACGTATATAAAAATGCAACTCAAATTCCTCTACTTGGAGGGGATAAAGGGGTGGGTAAATAATGAAAAATAAACTCCATATCATTAGTTTGGACATTCCATTTCCTGCCAATTATGGTGGTGTAATTGATATTTTTTACAAACTAAAATCATTGTCAAACCTTGGAGTAGAAATCACCTTACATTGTTTTGAATATGGTGACAGAAAGCCTACGAATGAATTAAATAAATATTGTAAGCAAGTATTTTATTACAAACGAAAAACAGGTTTTGCAGGTTTAGATGCTACTTTACCTTACCTCGTTTCATCGAGAAATGACAAACATTTATTGAAAAATTTACTGATAGACAACTCTCCCATTTTATTTGAAGGTATTCACACAACTTATTTATTAAATCATTCATCGTTAAAAAATAGACAAAAAATTATACGTATGCATAATATTGAAAGCGAATATTATCAGCATTTGGCAACGCATGAAAAAAGTTTTTTAAAAAAATTGTATTACTCTTGGGAAAGTATGCGTTTGATTTCTTATGAAAATAAATTACAAAATGCGAATGCTATTTTATCAATTTCCAAATCAGATGCAGCTTATTTTTCTAAAAAATATCCGACTATTCAAACTCAATGGGTTCCTGCATTTCATGCAAATGATGCTGTAACTATTTTAGAAGGAAAAGGCGATTATTGTTTGTATCATGGCAATTTGGATGTGGCTGAAAACAAACAAGCTGTTGATTTTTTGGTGAATGAAGTTTTTGTTTCGGATATGAAAATTACATTAATAATTTCAGGAAAAACAACATCGAACATCGAACTTCGAACTTCGAACATCGAATTTATTAAGAATCCATCGAATGAAAAATTGCAAGCATTAATTCAACATGCACACATAAATATTTTACCTAGCATGCAAGTTTCAGGCATTAAGTTAAAACTATTAAATGCGCTTTTTAATGGTCGTTTTTGTTTAGTAAATGACGCGATGTTAGTTGGTAGCGATTTGAAAAATTCTATTCACATAGCCAACTCAGTATCAGCATTCAAACAAAAAATAAATGAATTAATGTCGCAATCGTTTACTACTGAAATGATTGATGAACGTAAAAATGAACTGGTGAAATTTGATAATGAAGAAAATGCAAAACAAATAATTACTAATTTGTAATTACGAATTACGAGCAATCAATAAACTAAAAAAAATGGCAACCGACAGCTGACATCTGTCAACTATTAATAAACGACACTTGCATTATCATACACTTGACCACCTTCGGTTCTAATAATTCTTGAACGGAATTTTTGAATGATACTGTAATCGTGTGTTGCCATTAAAATAGCGGTGCCGTAATCAGCACAAATAGAGTGCAATAAATTCATAATTTCATCTGCAGTATCGGGATCCAAGTTTCCTGTTGGCTCATCGGCTAAAATGAGTTTGGGATTATTAAGCAATGCACGAGCAATATCTACACGTTGTTGTTCACCACCACTCATTTCATAAGTCATTTTTCCTCCTTTGCCTTTTAATCCTACTTTTGCCAATACATTATTTACCTTTTCTTCCATCAAAGCTTTGTCTGTCCAACCTGTTGCTTTTAATACAAACAATAAATTATCATTTACGTTTCTATCTGTCAATAATTGAAAGTCTTGGAAAACGATTCCTAAATTTCTACGAAGAAAAGGAACGTTTTTCCATGTTAAATCAGATAAATTAAAACCACACACATCACCTATGCCATTGCGCAATGGAATATTTCCATATAATGTTTTCAACAAACTTGATTTTCCGGTTCCTGTTTTACCAATTAAGTAAACAAATTCGCCTTTGTAAATTGATAAATTTACATCTGCTAAAATGAGTGATGAACCTTGATAAATTTGCGCATTCGTGAGTTGTAAAACGGGTTTTGTTTCTGACATTTTTATAAGTATTTACAAGTGTAAACTTACTTAATTTTTTGATAAGATTTTCTTAAAAATAAAATGGCTATCATTTCTGATAGCCATTCTAAGAAAATTAAATCATCTTATTGTTTAATGAATTTTTTGTGGCTAGTATGTTTACCATCATTGATTAATAAAACATAAGCACCTGTTGCTAATGTTTTTGTATCAACACGATATTCATTGTTGCTTAATTTACTAACTGTTAAATTAAGCATGCTTCCTGTTAAAGAAATTGCTTTTACAGATTGAATAGTCGCATCGGTATTGATGGTTAAATATTCTGTTGCAGGATTTGGATATAAATTGAATTGAGTATTTTCTACATTAGAAACAGCAGCTGGTGCTGCTTTTGTAAATGTAAATGATGCTTTATTCCATTCATCACCTGAAGAATTTCCATTGTCATTAACGGCGTTAGCAGAAACATCAAATGTTATAGAAGCAGGTGCAGTAGCAGCTGATGGTGCAGTCCAACTAAACGTTAAAGTAGTACCTGAAGCTGTACCAACCACAGTTCCAGTAAATGGAGATGTGTGGTGTATTTCATTCCCCATAACCATCGTATTTGCTGGTGCTGGTGTAGAAATTGAACCTGCACTTGCTTCAATATCGAAACCAAACTTAGGTTTTGCAGTACTACTACTCATTAAAACAGTTATGTTATATAGCGTTCCTGGAGTATATTTATTTGTCAACATATTTCCACTTCCTTGTAGTAACATATTAGTATTTGTACTCATTGCACCGTGACAACCACCACAACCTGAAGCAGCAACACCCATTTTACCGCCAGAATTAGAAGACATAGTAATGAAAGTTGAGATACCACCCAACATTAAAAGAGTAGAAAAAAGTAATTTTTTTGATTTCATAATTATCTATTTTTATATTTAAAATTAAATATACATCACATAAATTGAGAATTATAAAAATAGGTTAGAAAATTTCTAATCTTTTTTTATTTATTGAGTTAATATGTCTCTAGAAATCACTAATTTTTGTATTTCTGAAGTTCCTTCGCCAATAGTACAAAGTTTACTATCGCGGTAATATTTTTCTACAGGAAAGTCTTTGGTATAGCCATATCCGCCAAATATTTGCACTGCTTCAGTAGCAACTCTAACCGATACTTCGGATGCATAGTATTTTGCCATCGCACTTTCTTTGGTCATTTTTTCACCCCTCATTAATTTGTCTGCTGCTTGATAAATTAATAATTCAGCTCCTTCAATTTGAGTTGCCATGTCAGCTAATTTCCATTGAATGGCTTGGAAATTTGAAATGGGTTGATCGAATTGAAAACGCTCTTTTGAATATTTAATAGACGCTTCGTAAGCTCCTTTTGCAATACCTAAAGCCAATGCAGCAATTGAAATTCGTCCACCATCTAAAATAACCATGGCTTGTTTAAAGCCTTCTCCAAGATTACCTAAACGCTGCGCATCTGAAATTCTACAATTATCAAAAACTAATTCTGTTGTTTCAGAAGCACGCATTCCTAATTTATTTTCTTTTTTACCTGCTGTAAAACCAGGGGTTCCTTTTTCGATGGCAAAAGCAGTTACATTGTTTTTTGCACGAGGTTCACCTGTTCTGCAAAGTACCACTGCTACATCTCCCGTTTTGCCATGTGTGATCCAGTTTTTAGTACCGGAAATAACCCAATCATCGCCGTCTTTTTTGGCTACACATTGCATATTTCCTGCATCAGAACCCGTATTGGCTTCGGTTAAACCCCAAGCACCTATCCATTCACCACTCGCTAATTTTGGAATGTATTTTTTCTTTAGCTCTTCGCTTGCAAATTTATAGATATGATTTGTACAGAGTGAATTATGTGCAGCTACAGACAATCCAATAGATCCACACACTTTAGCTATTTCACTGACTACAGTAATGTATTCCATATAAGTCATTCCAGAACCACCATATTCAGTAGGAATTAACACACCCATCAAACCTAATTCGCCTAATTTTTTAAAAACTTCTACAGGAAATTCTTGCGTTTCATCCCATTCCATCATTTTGGGGCGAATATTTTTATCTGCAAAATCTTTAATCATGTCTGCAATTTGTGCTTGCAATTCTGTGGGTGCGAAATTCATAAAACCGTTTATTTTATTATAACTTTAAGTAAGGTACAATTTTACGAAATATTTCGTCATTAATCAATTCAATTTCTTTGATTTGCAATAAATTATCTATTTTATAATTATGTTCTTTACGATAATTCACTAAAGCTTTTGCTATTTCTCCTTTCAAATACGGATGAACGTTAATTTCTGCTAATGTAGCTTCGTTTAAATTTATTTTTTTAATCGCTTTACTATTTACATGACAATTGCCTTTGATCATATCAAACGTTGCAGGAGAAATTCCCCAAACTTCTTTTAACTGTTCTACTCTGGTAAAACCGCCTAATTCTGTTCTATATTTCACAATATTCATTGATAATTTGTTGCCAATACCCCTTAGTTTATTCATTTGCATGGTATCAGCACTATTCAGCTCTATCGAAACTACTTCTTTCGGTTTATATTGAAATTTATTCGTTTCAGGAATCGCGATATAAGCTTCTAATTGTTTGTATTCTTCCTCATGCAAACCATACATTTTTTGGAATCCTTCTTTATTGTAAAAACGACCGCCTTTGTTTCGGTAATTTAATATGGTGTGTGCCAATTTAGCTCGAAGTCCTAATCGAATAAATCCATTAGAATCTAATTCATTGGGATTAAAATTAAAAGGTGTTAGTTTGGTAGGAACATATTTTTCATTCGATGAATAATAATTATTTTGGCTTGAATCAATTTTTATTTTTGCCATCAATTGCTTTAATTCATCTGAAGGCATTTCTACTTTTGGATGAATAAAATAAGGCATTAAAAAATTTACAACAGAACAAATAACGATTAAACTCAACAACGAAACAATGGCTATACGCTGACCTTTCGTAAACGAAAAATATTCTTTAAGTAAAGACAAAATAGTAGATTTTATTTAGTACGAATGTATTTAATTAAAGTAAATGCTCCAAATAAATAACTAACCATTTGCAGGCACATTCCAATAATCAATAAAGGACCAGCAAACGACCAATGTTGTAATTTACTTAATGCACCTAATAATATAACCGCACCAGAAATAGAGAAAATAACAATAGAAATAATGAGTAAGGTTTTTATATCCATTTGCATAGTTGTTGTTGTTTAAAATTGAAGCTACTAATTAATAATTTATTTCCAAAATAATATCTCAATTTTGCACCAATGCTTCATCAAACAAAAGGAATTGTTTTACGCTCCATAAAGTACAGTGATACAAGTTTAATAGTCACTATTTATACCGAACTATTTGGCATACAAAGCTATATGGTAAATGGTGTGAGAACAGAGCGAAAATCAGTTTCTAAAGCAAATATTTATCAACCCACTACCCTACTCGATTTAATTGTATATCATCAACCGAATAAAAATTTACAACGAATTAAAGAAGTGAAATTATTACATCTTTATCAATCACTCAATTTTTCGATGGTCAAAAACAGTATTGCTATTTTTATTACTGAATTAATTTCAAAATCAATTTCAGAGCAAGAAACAAATACAGATTTATACCATTTTTTTGAGGAGACATTTTTATATATCGATCAAGAAGAAGAAAAAAAATTAGGCAATTATCCTTTGTATTTTACAATCCAAATGTGTCAACAGTTAGGTTTTGGATTTCAACCGAACGAAGAAATTGAAAACCCAATTTTTGATTTGCTGAATGGACAATTCATAGATTTGGAAAAAATAAACCACATCAATTATCTAGACAATAAAAAAGCAAATTGGTTATTATTGTTAACCCAATTTGCTTTTGCTGATGTAAAAAATATTCCTCTCAATCAATCTCAACGAAAAGAAATACTGAACGATTTATTACATTATTTAAAAATTCATATTCCTACTATGCCTGCTTTAAAAAGCATAGAAATATTACATGAAATCCTGCATTAGAACGATGCTTTTGCTGGTTTATTTTTCATTATTTTTTCTATTTTTTCAATGATATTGGGTGTTAACTTTGGAACAATCTCTAATGATTTTAAATTATCATTTAACTGCTCTTTTTTGGTTGCACCCAAAATTACGGTAGATACATTTGGATTCATAGCACACCAAGCAATGCTCATTTGAGCCAATGTGCAGTTTAATTCTTTAGCCACTGTTGCTAATTTTTTCACCTTATCTATTTTCTCTTTTTCTAACCAACGGTCAGCTAACCAATCGAAACCTTTTAAGCCTAATCTAGCACCTTTAGGAACGCCATCATTGTATTTTCCTGTTAATAAACCAGTGGCTAATGGGCTCCAAATAGTTGTTCCCATACCCACATTCGAATAAATATCTGCAAAGTCTAATTCAACTTTTTGACGTTCAAATAAATTATATTGAGGTTGCTCCATTGTAGGGCCTATCATTCTATATTTCTCTGCAACTCGGTGTGCTTCCATAATTTCTACCGCACTCCATTCACTCGTTCCCCAATATAAAATTTTCCCTTGTTGAATCAATGTATTCATTGCCAATACTGTTTCTTCAATAGGCGTATTTTTATCGGCACGATGACAAAAATATAAATCTAAATAATCGGTTTGCATTCTTTTCAATGCTTCATCACATGCTTCAATCACATGTTTTCTGCTTAAGCCCGTTTGATTTGGTTTGTTATTTTCACCTCTCCAACCAAAAAATACTTTGCTACTTAAAACAATGCTTGTTCTATCCCACTTTTTCTTTTTCAACACCCTACCCATCATGTTTTCACTTTCTCCTAATGCATAAACTTCTGCATTATCAAAAAAATTAATCCCATTATCATACGCAATACCCATTAATTCATCGGCACGCTTGTCATTAATTTGTTTGCTAAATGTAACCCAACTTCCAAAAGAAAGTGCACTTACTTGCAATCCTGATTTTCCTAGTCTTCTATATTCCATAATTTATTTTATTTAGTTTAATGATGTAATTTTTAATTGTATTGAATAATAATTTTTTAATACTTTGCTCCACTTACACCAATATTTTCAATTGGATGCCAAGTCGTTTTTATTTCTTGTAAATCCATAATTAAATACGGATTTTCATGTTCAACTTTTGTCCAGTCTTTTTGCCAAAAAAAACTGCGTTTTACATTTAAGGAAGATAATTCTGCTATTGCTTTTGCTTCCTCCACATTTTCTCTGCAATAAACCACTGCATTTACATCCATGTGCGATGCAAAATGAGTATGCAATTCTTTACTATTCCCAGTTAATATATTAACAACCCCTCCAGGCAAATCAGACGTAGCTAACACTTCAGCAAATGTGATGCTGCACAAAGGTTTTGTTTCGGAAGCTAAAACAACACAAGTATTTCCTCCTACGATGATAGGCATAATGACTGAAACTAATCCTAATAATGAAGAATTTTCATCAGCAAGTACACTTACAACACCAGTTGGTTCGGGTACCGAAAAATTGAAATGCGGTGTAGCCACAGGATTTATTGATCCAAATAATGGTTGATATTTATCGCACCAACCGCTGTAATAAACGCATCTATCAATGGCTTGACGAACTTCTTTTTCAGCATTTGCTTTTGAAGAACCTTGCAATATTAATTCTTCAATAAATTGAGATTTTCTACCTTCTAACATTTCCGCAATTCGATATAAAATTTGTCCTCTATTAAAAGCCGCTCGTCCACTCCAACCTTCAACTGCTTTACGTGCAGCAACTACAGCATTTCGAAAATCTTTTCGTGAAGAAAGACAAATGTTTGCAATAACTTCTTTCTTATTATTTTCTAGCTTATAAAATCGACCACTTTCAGTTCGAGGAAAAGCGCCACCAATATATAATTTATATGTTTTTAAAATTTCTAAATGTTGCATATTTTTTAATTTAAACGCAAAGAGTTTTAAGTTTTTACGCAAAGAATGTAAGTATTTATTTTACTTTTTAAAGAATTAAAGTTTGTTTTATTTTTTAATTTAAATGTAAAGAGTCATAAGTTTATGCAAAAGTATAAATTAATATTCTTTGCGAAACCTTTTAATTCTTTGCGTTTAAGTGCCTTTTTAAAATTTCACATAAGGCAACAATCCATGAACACCGCCTTCTCTTCCAAAACCACTTTCTTTATAGCCTCCAAATGGTGATGTTGGATCGAATTTATTATACGTATTTGCCCATACAACGCCTACTCTTAATTTTGATGTAAGGTTAAATATTTTACTCCCTTTATCAGTCCAAACGCCAGCGCTTAAACCATATGGAATATTATTTGCTTTCTCAATGACCTCTTCAATTGTTCTAAACGTTTGAATGGTTAAAACAGGACCAAAAATTTCTTCTTGCACAATTCGATGACTTTGAGATGTGCCAATAAATAATGTTGGCTTACAAAAAAATCCATGGGAAGGAATTGAACATTCGGGTTGAAAAATTTCTGCGCCTTCTTTTTGTCCGAGTTTGATGTAATGATTAATTTTATCTAATTGAGCTTGACTATTGATAGCACCAATGTCTGTATTCTTATCCATCGGATCACCAACAATCAACGTTTTCATTCTATCTTTCAATTTCTTGATGACTTTTTCAGCTACATTTTCTTGAATAAATAGCCGTGAGCCTGCACAACAAACATGCCCTTGATTAAAGAAAATTCCATTGACTATTCCTTCTACAGCTTGGTCAATAGGCGCATCATCAAAAATAATATTGGCAGCTTTACCTCCTAATTCTAAGGTTGCTTTTTTGCTTGTTCCAGCAATCGCTTTTTGAATATATTTTCCAACAGGGGTACTTCCTGTAAAGGCAATTTTATTGACTTTGGGGTGATTTACCAATGCTGCACCACAGTCGCCATAACCAGTAACTATATTTACAACGCCATCTGGCAACCCACTTTCTTGGATAATCTCAGCCAATTTTAAAGCGGTTAATGGAGTGCTTTCTGCTGGCTTTAAAACAACCGTATTGCCTGTGGCTAATGCAGGTGCAATTTTCCAAGCAGCCATTAATAAAGGAAAATTCCAAGGTATAATTTGACCTGCTACGCCAATGGGTTTAGGATTACGATTTGGAAATGCATACTCTAATTTATCTGCCCAACCTGCATAATAGAAAAAATGATTAGCGGCTAATGGCACATCAATATCTCTACTTTCACGAATTGATTTTCCTCCATTCATAGTTTCAATGACAGCAAATTCTCTAGCGCGTTCTTGAATCATTCGAGCAATTCGATAAATATATTTTGCGCGTTCTTTGGGCGCTGTTTTACTCCATGTTTCAAAGGCTTTGTTTGCCGATTTTACAGCTGCATCTATATCTTTATCGTTTCCTTTAGCAACAGACGCTATTTTTTTTGCAGTTGCAGGATTAATAGTATCGTAGTATTCCTTACTCAATGGTTTTACAAAATTACCGTTGATGAACAAATCATATTGAGCTTTTAATTGAATATGGTCCGATGATTCAGGTGCAGGAGCATAGTTTTGAAACACCGATTTAACAGATGAAACTTGCGATGCTGATTTTTTTACTATTTTATTTTTAGTTGTTGCCATTTTTAAATTGTAAAACTTTTAATTAATCTTTACTTATGTAATCTCCACTATAATAAACGCTGTATTTTTCTTTACCCAATTGCAATAAAATATCATTCGCTAAACTACTAGCACCAAAACGAAACCATTCATTGGTCATCCACTTTTCACCCAAAGTTTCATATAACATGACTAAATATTGTAATGCTTGTTTTGATGTAGAAATGCCACCTGCAGGCTTCATTCCTATCATAAGTCCTGTTTCGTCATAATAATCTTTAATGGCTTGCAACATTACTAATGTTACAGGCATAGTAGCAGCTGGTTGAATTTTTCCTGTAGATGTTTTAATAAAATTGGCACCAGCATAAATGGCAATGTCACTGGCTTTTCGCACATTGTCGAGCGTAGATAATTCTCCTGTTTCTAAAATAACTTTTAATCTTGCAGCACCACAAGCTTCTTTAATGGCTGCTATTTCATCAAAAACAAAATTGTAATTGCCTGCTAAAAATTCACCCCGACTAATCACCATATCTACTTCATCGGCTCCATTGGTAACGGCTATTTTTACATCTTCTAGTTTTATTTTTCTGGATGAATTTCCACTTGGAAAAGCAGTTGCCACTGAAGCTATTTTAACATTTGAACCTTGCAACGCTTTCTTAGCCGTTTTCACATGATTAGGATAAACACAAACTGCTGCTACTGTTGGCAAGCCTTCGATATCATCGGATAAGTGCATCGCCTTATAGCACATTTGTTTCACTTTGCCAGCAGTATCTTTTCCTTCAAGAGTGGTTAAGTCTATCATGTTCAAAGCCAATAACATGCCTTGCATTTTACTTTCTTTTTTAACACTTCGAGTATTAAACCGAGCAACTCGTTCTTCTACACCAACTTGATCGATGGTTGGCGAAATCCAACTTTTATTCATACTCCAAAAATAAGGTTATTATTTTAATTGTATCTCAGTAGTAAATGACCGTGCTATTTTAACAAGGTAACATTGCCTGTAAAGTTTTTACGCAAGCCATTTTTAAACACAACATCCATGCTATAAATATAAACACCTGACTCTTGTGGTTTATTATTGTATTTTCCATCCCAACCTTTGCCATCAATTTTGTCTGTATAATAGATTTTTTCGCCCCAACGGTTATAAATACTCATTTTAAAAAGAAGTAAACCGCTACTTAAAATTTCTCTTGGTATAAAGTAATCATTTAATCCATCATTGTTCGGAGAGAAAGAGTTTGGAATATTGATATAACAATCATTTTTAACCCAAACAGAATCTGTAGTTGCACAATTTCCATTAGATACCTGTAACCAATAATGATTGGGTGTATTTACTAAAATCGAGTTGGTTGTTTCTCCAGTATTCCACAAATATGAACCGGTTGCAGGAAAGTTGTTGGTTAATAAAATAGAACCGGTTAGTCCGCTGCAAATTGCAGTATCACTTCCCAAATTTACTTGTGGATATGGGTTTACTGTAATGTTTTTTGTAAAATTTGTGGGTGTCAAACAAACACTATTTCTTCCTGTTAGTGTTACAGTGAAATTTCCTGGCAAATCAAATAAATGAGCTGGATTGTGCACATCGTAAAGTGAATTTCCATCTCCAAAATTCCAGTCAAAAGTATTTGTATTACTTACTGAATCTAAAAAAACAATTGGTTGACCAATACAAATAACATCTTGAGAAGTATTAAAAACTACAAATGGACTATTTACTACTGTGATGGATCTACTAAAAGAATCTTTACAACCAATCGCATCAGTAAGAATAAAAATAATCGTGTAATTTCCTGGAGTTGTATAGGTATGTGTAAGTAGATTGTCACTTGTTCCATCTCCCCAAATAACAGTTGTATTTACGATGGTAGTATTGATTGGTGGTGGGGACTGATCTAACAAACTTACTAATTGAGCAGTACATGCAGAATCATCAGCATAAAACTTTGCACTAAAACTATGCGTTAGATCTACATTGTACGTTACAGAATCTTTACAACCATTTTTTTCAACAACTAATTTCACGGGATAAATTCCTTGTGCTGCATAAATATGAAAAGGATTTTTTTGAGAGGAAACAGCACCATCGCCAAAGCTCCACGCATAACTTGAAGGAGTTGTTCCACTGCCGTTTTGAGCATAAAACTTAACCGAATCTTGACTGCAACCTAAATGCAATTCTGGTTGAATACTTGGTGTTAAATTAACCGTTTTAAAATATACACTGTCCGTCATTGTACAAATTTCTCTAAACGAAATATCATCAATTGCAAAATCGTTTCCACTCGTTGCTATTTGTTGGTCATTGATACAAATATTTATAGAAGTATTTGCACCACTAAACCAAGTTGCATGAAACTGTGTCCACTGACCTGTTGTTAAAGGAAGTGATAAGGGAGTACCTATAAGAATGCTATTAATTGAAAATTGTAAAATAGCAGGAGCGCTGGCAACACATGTTGCACCCCATGCCGAAAAATCATACCAAGTGTTAGGATTTACAGCGATTGTTTGGCACCATATAGCCGTATTTGATGAACTTGCCCCATTTACTATCATCATACTTCCTGTGCCAGTTGTGTGATCTCCAAAGTTTGTAAAATTTGTATGCACCAAACTTGGATTAGTTGAAACAGCATATTGCCCTTCTTGTGACAACAATCCGTATGTGCCACCTGTTCCATAAACATATGCAGAGGAAAAAACAGTATTTCCTAAACTGAAATCGCCATTGATAATTAAATTTGAAGGAGTTACTGCTTGAACGGTTAATACGTATGTTATATTTGCATTACCGATATTTGCTATAGGATTAATAATATTGGGGTTTGATAATCCTGTAGTGGGTGTCCAAAAAGTATCAATGTAATTGGGTGTACCAAGAGCAACCATATTTGGGCTTAATTGTATACTCGTATTTTTACAAGCTAAAATTGTATCTGGTAAATTAGCAATCAACATGTTACATTGACTGAAAATCATATTTGAAAGAAAAAGCGAACAAAATAACGATAGAATACATTTTTTTATCATAATCTAAAATTTTTAATAATCTATTAAGATTTCAAATTTACGAACTTGTATTGATAGTTATAAAATATCTTTATTTTTTGGGTTGATATATTAAATTAACATAATTTATCTGTAAAACCATTTTTTGGCATAATATTAGTTAGTTAATATAGAGAAAAACTCATTTTTATTTTAGTATAAATAACACTACTGGTTATATACCATTTTTAATTAAAATAAAAATTATGACTTTAAATATATCAATGCAAAATGTAGAAAAAACATCTACTGTTGAAATTTATGCGTTAGATGGAAGAAAATTATTTTCCGAAAATTTTAGTGAATTGAAGCACAAAGTAAATGTGACGGCTTTATCAAAAGGAACTTATTTGCTTAAATTATTTAATGATAAAAAAACATTAACAACTAAATTTGTAAGGTAATTAAGGCTTCAACACATCTAACACTTTAAACATTTTTTCTTTTACTGATCGAGGTTTACCAGCATAGTTATTTACAATAAATGCAAAACTAACTTTTGTACTATCTTTTAACGTAATATACCCTGCATAACTTCTTGTACCCCCAATATAACCACTCTTCATGGTCATGTTGTTTATGATGGGCAAACTTTCAAAATATACTTTATACCATGATTGCTTTTTATAACAACTCAATAAATTGGCTATAGTATAAGTGGTCATTCTATCTGTTGGAGCTAATCCACTGGCATCAAAAAGATGAATCAAGCTTGTATCAACACCAAGTTGTAGGATTATTTTTTTCATTTCTTGAATACCATTTTCCCAATTGCCTTTACCCTTTTTTTTCAATGCAATTGTTTTGCAAAAAGCTTCAGCATATAAGTTTAAACTTTTTTGATTGCACCAATAAACCAATTTCGATAATGGTGGCGATTGAAACGTAACTATATTTATTTCTGCCGAAGGTAAATCAATCGGCACATATTCAACTGAAAAATGCTTCTTTAAATGTGCGACCAATTCAGTTTTAAAATCTTCTTCAGGATTAATTCTGGCTAACGACATACCCTGTGCTTTATCCGATGGTGCCCAATCGCCGCGAAGCGCATATTTATATGAACTATTTTGTAAAATATAAGCAAAGGCATCTTTTGCCGTGGGCGAATTATTTTGAAGCAATTCTATTTTAAAATCTTTCAGATTATTTAATCCTCCATCGTTTTGTATTACTTCAAACGTGGAGACTTTCGTTTTAATTGAGATATCAAATTTGTTTTCTTTCCAATTTAATGGAAAAACTCCAGCGCCATAATAATTGCCAAAATCTTCCTCTAACCAATGCGAATTGGCAACCGTATCATTAAAAACAGTATTTACAATCGTTATTTTCCCTTTTAAATGTTTCACCCCTTTGGATTTTAATGCCTCCGAAATTTTTGATAAAATAACGTCCGATTTTGTTTCATTAAAACGATCACTGCCAAAACTAGGGTCACCACTGGCGTACACAATTAATTCACCCAAAGCAATATCGCCTTTAATGGTTCCTTTAAAATTTATTTTAGTTTCATATTTAAAATTTTCACCTAAAGTAAATAAAGCACTTGCTGTAATCAATGTTTTTAAGGTAGAAGCAGGAGGTAAAGGCATGTCTTTCTTTTTTTGAAAAATAACTTTTCCAGTGGCATTGTTTATCATACAAAAACTCACATTGGCTTGCTGAATTTGCGAATCTTTTTCAAACGCTGCAAAGGCATTTTCCAAATTCGAAAAACCAGATTGCCCACAAACCAGCTGAGCCAACAATACTAATAAAAAACTTAAATACACTCTCATGAAATCATATTTGAACATGCAAAATACAGTAATATTTTTTATAGAATTAAGACCATTTTCTTTACCAATAAAAAAGACTCCTGCATATTTTCAATATGATAAAACAGCGTAAAGTTCCTATATCAACCCATTTAATTTTAGAAAAGGAAAAACCCATATTTGCAATTGGCATACGTTGCTAATAAATGCCGAACAATTAAATAGAAAGTTGGGTAACGTTTCAGTCTTCGACTCCAAAAAAATAGTCCACAACGAATACTTATACCTAAAAACTGCTTCATTAGTAATATCTATTTTTCGGGCTTACTTTTGCTAGCAAGAATTTAGAAAATTATGAAGTTTGAACGCTATGACATTTCGGATAAAATTAAACAAAGCATTGTTGAATTGGGGTTTAATAAGCCTACCGATATTCAGTTTAAAGCGATTCCATCGATATTAAAGGGGGAAGATGTATTGGCAATTGCACAAACCGGCACCGGCAAAACAGCCGCTTTCGCCATTCCTATTATTCATAAATTATTGCGTAGAAATAAAAATTATAACCAAAATTCCATTCGTTGTTTGGTGATGGTGCCCACTCGTGAATTGGCTGAGCAAGTAACCAAAGTGTTTAAACAATTTGCAAAATATACCGACTTAATTGTGTTGAGTATGTATGGCGGCGTTGGTCAAGCAGAGCAAGTTGAAGAATTGGAGTTTGGAGTGGATATTTTGGTTACTACTCCAGGCAGAATGTTTGACTTAAGAGCGCAAGGTCATATTGACATTTCGGAAACTGAAATTTTAGTGTTGGATGAAGCCGATCACATGTTGGCATTAGGTTTCATTAGAGATATTCGAGATGTGGTACATCATTTGCCTCGAAAACATCAAACACTTTTCTTTTCGGCAACCATTAACGAAGAAATCAAAGACCTAGCTTATTCATTGGTTGTCAATCCGATTCGAATTCAAATTTCACCCAAAGACCCAGTATCAAAAAACGTAACCCATGCCTTGGCTTTTATAGAAATGGATGATAAGCGTTTCTTTTTGGAGCGCATAATTAAAGAAAATTCAGATAAAAAAATATTGGTTTTTGTGCGCACCAAAGTAAGGGCAGAAAGAGTAAGCAAAGCCATGGAAAGAGTAGGTATCGAATCGTTGGCCATGCATGGTGGCATTGAGCAAGAAAACCGTTTTGACATTTTAGAAAAATTTAGAAATGGTGAATGCAATGTTTTAATTGCTACTGATTTGAATGCTAGAGGCATTGACATTTCGGGCATAAAAATTGTAATAAATTATGATTTGCCCGATGTGGCAGAAAACTATGTGCATCGTGTGGGAAGAACGGGTAGAGGGATTGAAAAAGGGGAAGCCATTTCGTTTTGTGCAGAAGAAGAAATTCCTTTGGTAAAGGAGATAGAGGAATTTATGCAAAAAGAAATAACCATAATGCCCATCAACAAATCGGAGTATACACTCACTAAAGTTTTAGCGGAAAAAGTAGATACCAATTGGCAAAAATTAGTAACTGATGCTGAAAAACAAGATGCCGCTTGGCAGAAAAAAAATCCAAAAAAAAATAAGAAAAAATAAGTTATTCCCAACGTTTTCCAAAACGGAAATCAGCATATACATTAAAAAAAATACTAGTAGTTTTTTGCGTAGCCATAATAGGTATTTTTTGTGCATAAATTTCAGCAGAAGTGCCTAATTCAATACCAGAAAATAATTTTTTAGTAGGCGAATAATCAAAATACAAGGCCGACTTCAGAGCGAATCCTGGCTTTATTTTTATATCTCCGATGCCCATTGTAAAATCGGCACCCCCTAAAATATAGCCCTGATTGGTAGGGTCTAAAAAATATTCTTTTGTAGAATCTTCATATTTAGCAAATTTTCGAACATATCCGTTGCCTTCTTTCACAATTAAATCTAAATAATAGGGCTTTAAAAGACCCAGCGAGATACCAGCACTGTAACTCCAATTAATCACCACATTTTTTTTATCTAATTTACCAGAAATAGGTTTCATATTGCCAATACCAAACTTAAACTGATAGAAATTATTTATTTTACCATATTTATAAGACAATGGTTTGGGCTCATCGGGATAAATCGTAGAAAAAACTTCATTTGACGTATTTTTTTCTTTAGGATGTTTTTTTTCAGAAAATTCTATCCAAACCAGTAATGTGTGTGGTTTTTCAGGGTCATCAATTTTTAAAAAACCCCTATTTGCAAAAAAGCCCCATCCATCATTTGCCAATCTATACCCTATCGAAATTTCTTGTGTTAAAGGAATTCCTTTTTTTCTTCTTTTAGCTTCTAGTTTTTCATTCCGTTCATCAATTGCTTGCTGCCTTTTTTCTTTCATCAATTCCCGAGCTTCGTAAATAGAATCTTGTTTTCTGATTAATGCTTCTTTTCTTAACAGACTCACCAACTTTATAGAATCGGCTCTCACAGATGTACTGCTTTTAGCTTTTCCTTTTTTTTGAGCAAGTAAAAATTCTGCATTAAAAACAGCACTAATAATTAATAATATGACAAAAATATTTTTCAAAACCTATCTCAAAATTACTTTAAATTTACCGAAAATAAAAAAATGACTGCCCAAATAGTATATAAAGGCGATTTACGCACTGAAATGTCCCATATACAAAGCGGAAGCATTGTAGAAACCGATGCGCCAAAAGACAATCATGGCAAAGGCGAACGGTTTAGCCCAACTGATTTAGTGGCTACTGCTTTAGGCTCTTGTATGCTGAGTATTATGGGCATTGCAGCCCGTGCGCATGAAATTGATATTGTAAACACAAAAATTGATATCGAAAAAATAATGATTGCCGATCCCTTGCGAAGAATTGGTGAAATTGGAGTTGTTTTTCATATGCCCAGTGGCAAAAATTATACGGATAAAGAAAAAATAATTTTAGAAAAAGCAGCAATGACTTGTCCTGTATTTTTAAGTCTTGCCGAAAATGTACAGAAAACGATTCGTTGGAATTGGTAATTTATTTTTTCATCACAGCAAAACCAATACTGCATTCTAGGCAACGTTTTGTATCGCAATAATATTTTTTTAATTGCAACAAAGCTTGGCTGTCGGCTGCATTTTCACATTTAATACCTAATAAATTCCATTGGTCAATAATGGCATTTTTTTCTGCTTTGAGTTGTTTTAAAAACTCAATTGCTTTTATACAACAGGCTTCTTTACCTTGTAGCTTACCATATACAAACAAGGTAGGGATTACCGCATTAATACTAATTAATTGAATAAATGAATTACCAATTGATTTTGTTTTTTCTGAAGATGTTTCTAAAAAGGTGTAATGCGATTGCCAAAAATGTGATACTTCAATTTGAAAAAGTTGCTGTATTTCTTTAATCGATTTTGCTTCAGTAATTTTTGAAAACAAATGAGTGGATTGAAAAAGTAATTGCGCAAATTGCGCAATTCTTATCGTTGGGAAATTGGCAGGTCGTAGTCGAAGAAATTTCCAATGATGTTTTTCAATGGGTTTTAACGAGTGCAGTTTTTGTAAAAATTGATATTCTTTTTGCAATTGAATGGGATAAAGCTCATCGAAATAATCAAATAAAAAGCCTGCCTGCCCATACAAAAGTGCTTCTAGTTGAATAATATTATTTTTATGCTTAGCAAACAAACTTAACGGTATCGATTTTGCCAATTGCTCAAATGCATCCTGATTAATTTGCAAACCAAATGAACGAGCTAAAACAATATAAAACACTTCATGCCAATTATTATTATGCTGCGCTAATAATGCTTGAATATAGACTGTTTTTTCTTCTAGTCGCTCTGTCAACATTCTATCTAATTGCTGATGAATGGTAATTTCTGTAACCTCTTCAATGTATTTTTCACAAGGAATAAATTGTTGATTGTTCATTAACGATTCATATTTATATAACCATTTTTTATCTACATGTTGTTTCAGTTCAATCGTTGGAAATTGACTATTGTTAAGGGTTTCAACCTCCTCATCATGTTCAAAAACAATATGTAAAATTAGATTAGAATAGTTTTCATTTTGTTCATGATGGTGTTTTTTCCAGTCTGAACTTTTTAAATGAATTTCAACATTGCCCACCCAAAGGGTATTGCCAATTTTTATTTTTGCTTCCAAAAAATCGGGACCAGCATGTTTATTTAATGCGCCGGGATGTATGACAATAGCTTCTAATCCTTCATTGGTGATTAAAGGTTTTGAGGAATCATATAGTCTAAATTGCCAAATAAATTGCAGTAGGTTTTCAGACATGAAAGTAGTTTATTAGGTTTGCGAATGTGGTTTCTGATAACGAAAATACTACTTTTATAAATATAAAAATTCTACGATTTTTTTTACAATTGCTCAAAAGGCATAAAAGCGATTATGAAATAAAAATTTTTATATAGTAAACTTCCTAACTAAAATATTTGCATGCTGGAATTTATCAAGCAATTCTCGTTTAGCATCATGGCTATCCAACGAGACGATTTAGTATTTTGATGAATTAAAACATCGCACTTTTTTTAATTGATTACAGATACAAAGCCATTTCTGCTTGTAATTTCATTGCTTCTGTTCTTGCTTTTTCAGCAAAATCTTCACCATTGCTGGCAAAAATAATTTGACGAGAAGCATTGACTAAAAGTCCAACATCCGCATTCATGCCTATTTTAGAAACCTCTTCTAAACTTCCCCCTTGTGCACCTACACCAGGCACCAATAAAAAATGATTGGGAATAATTTCTCTCACCTCTTTTAATTGCGCTGTTTTGGTTGCGCCAATGACAAACATCAAATTTTCATCGGTACCCCACGAAGCTACTTTTTGAATGACGTGTTTAAATAATTCTTGATTTTCATTTTTCAAATATTGAAAATCAAAAGCACCTTCATTGGAAGTTAATCCTAAAACAATCGTCCATTTATTTTCAAAATCTAAAAAAGGTTTCACACTGTCTTTTCCCATGTAAGGGGCCACGGTAATGCTATCAAAATGCATTGCATTAAAAAATGCTTTGGCATATTGGGTAGAAGTATTGCCTATGTCACCTCGTTTAGCATCTGCAATAGTGAAAATATCTTTAGGAATATAGTTCAACGTTTTTTCCATGCTTTGCCAACCTTTTAAGCCATTGGCTTCATAAAAAGCGGTATTTATTTTATAGCTTACGCATAAGTCTTTTGTTGTATCAATAATGGCTTTATTAAATTCAAAAACTGGATCTTCGTGTTGCAAAAGATGTTGAGGAATTTTTGTAATGTCAGAATCTAAACCAACACAGAGGTATGATTTCTTAGTTCTTATTTGCTGAATGAGTGTTTGTCTGTTCATGAAAAAATTATGGAAAGAAGGTATATATATCTTTACGATGAAGAATTCGAATAAAAATAATTTGGTTGCTATTTATTTGCAACCCAATTCTATAATTTCCAATTCGAATCCTGTAATAATTACTATACGATTTAAGTTTTTTAATATTTCTTATTTCAGAAATAGAATTTACTAATTGTAAAGTTTCGATTAAATCAGCTATTTGATGTAATAGTTTTTGTTCAGAAATTTTACGAGTGTCTTTTTCAAATGCTTTATCAATTTTGATAATCATTTATTTCTAATTTTATTTAGAAATAATTTTGTATCAACAAATTGATTTGTTTTTCCTTTTTCAATAGCAATGCCTAACATATAGTCTTCTTTTTCTTTGGCATTCATTTTTTTAGAATTTATGCCCATTTTTTCTGCTATTTTCAAAATCAAATCGATATCTTTTTTTGATTCTGAATTCAATAATATCATTTCCATAAAAAAGTATTTATCACAAATGTAAAAACTATATTAAAACTTCCACTATTTTCGTGGGATCTAAATTTGCATTTCGAATAGAAATTTGACGAGCTACTTGTTGTGCAACCTTATCAATGGCAGCCTTAGATATTTCATCGCCATTTAATAAGGCAGGAGAACCCATATCACCACCTTCTCTAATACTCATAGTTATTGGCAATTGTCCTAAAAATGGAACTTCAAACATTTCAGCTAATCGTTTCCCACCATCTTGACCAAAAATATAATATTTATTATCAGGCAATTCTGCTGGTGTAAAATAAGCCATATTTTCAACTACGCCCAAAATAGGTACTTTAATTTGTGGCCCATCAAACATCATAATCGCTTTTTTAGCATCCGCTAAAGCAACTTCTTGTGGTGTGGTCACAATTACAGCGCCTGTTACAGGTATTGTTTGCACCATCGTTAAATGAATATCGCCTGTTCCTGGCGGCAAATCAATAATTAAATAATCTAATTCACCCCAAAGCACATCGGTTACAAATTGTTTTAATGCACTGCTTGCCATGGGTCCTCTCCAAACTACCGCTTGCCTGTCATCAATCAATAATCCAATACTCATGGCTTTAATGCCCATTACATCAATGGGCACTATCATCCCTTTTCCATCTACTTCTTTCATTAATGGACGTTCGCCTTTTATGCCTAACATGATGGGAATAGAAGGTCCATAAATATCCGCATCCATAAGGCCTACTTTAGCACCATCTTTTGCCAATGCCAACGCCAAATTTACTGATACGGTTGATTTTCCTACCCCTCCTTTACCAGAGCCTACTGCAATAATATTTTTTACATTGGGCAAAGTTGCTTGATTGTCTTTGCGGTTACTCACTACATTAGCTGTAAAATTAACGGAGGGAATAGCATTTTTATCTACCAAAATTTTAATAGCATTTTCACATGCGCTTCGTATTAAATCTTTCATCGGACAAGCAGGCGTTGTAAGCACCACTGTAAATGATACATTCATCCCATCAATGGCAATGTCTTTCACCATATTTAAGGTCACTAAATCTTTTCCTAAATCCGGTTCTTGCACCTGTCCTAAGGCAAGAAGTACTTTTTCTGTTGTAATCATTTGCTATTTATATTTTCTTTGTCTAATATTTTTATCATCAATTATGGTAAAATGATTTTCTAGTGCTAACAATTGTTCTATATTTTTGAGTAAAGTAGTTCCAGCATATAGTGGGTCACTGCCTTTAAATTTAAAATAGACAACACTTGGAGGTTTGGGATATTTATATCTAAAAATAATTTCTCCATAATCTTTATCAAAAGTTAAGATAATTAAATTTTGTTCAACCGCAATTTTAATTACTTCTTCATCTGCAATTCCAGCATATATTTCAGAAATGCTCATTACATGATGATAATGTTCACGAAGCAATAAAAAACTTGGTCTAGGGAAATTTTCATTTGCCAAAAAATTCATTATGCAGTTGTTTGAATTGGAAAAAATAACTCTTCTTGAATACACTCTTTTAAATAAATAAAAACAGCTTTAATATCATTATTTGTTAGAGATGGATAGCTTTCTAAAAGTTGATCATTCGACCAACCTGATGCTAATAACTCCAAAATAAGTTCAACAGAAATACGCGTATTTTTAATGATAGGTTTACCTAATAAAATAGAGGCATTCGAATGAATATGATTTTGCCATAAAATTTCCATGCTACAAAATTACATTTTATTGAGATATAAAATAATGTTAATTATTACTAACAAAGTTAACAGAAAACGTTTTAATCTTGATTTATCATTATTTTTGAATTGTGAAAAAAATATTTTTTTTATCTCTAATCATTTGCAGCTTCTCGAAAGTCAGCAACGCTCAATTTGGTTTTGAGAAAATGGTGGAGTTAACCGGTGTAGTCATGAGTAGTGATAGCTTAATGTATTTGCCTTATGTGAATGTTTATATTCATGCTAAACAAACGGGCACCCGAACTACCGATAAAGGGGTTTTCTCTATTATAGCAGAAAAAGGCGATACCTTAGAGTTTTCTTACTTAGGATATCGAAAAAAACAATTTATTATTCCTGCTCAATTAACAACGAATCGATATTCTGTGATTCAATTAATGACACAAGACACCTTCTTTTTAGCAAATACCATTATTCGGCCTCAGCTAAGCAAAGAAGAATTTGAAAAAGCATTTACCACCATGGATATTCCTGATGACAAATATGAAACCGCTCGAAAAAATACAGAGTTTCAAACGATGAGGGTGTTATTAGCGACCTTGCCCAGAGATGGTCGAGAGAGCCAACAAATTTATCAAAACATGATTGCGAATAAAAATTACTGGGCTGGACAACAACCGCCTATGACTATTTTTTCTCCATTGGCTTGGATGGAGTTTTTTAGGGCATGGAAACGAGGCGATTTTAGACGAAAAAGATAAACTACTTAAAAAATAAAAAAAATACACTGCCATCTTGTAAAGAAAAACGAAGTTAGTCGCTTCGGATTTTTATGGAGATGGATTGAAATATAGTGTCGTGAATAATTATGAGATAACCCTATTTTTTATTTAGCAAATCTATAAGTTCTTGTTGCTTGATTTTCAAATCTTCAATATCTTTTTTTAGAACTTTCATTTGAGATCTATCTTCTGTTTCAGATTTTTTTGAAACTTGATTCATCTGATCAATGAATACACTGTTTATTAAAGATAGTCCCAAAATACTTCCAGAAAAAACAACTCCCACGAAATAAAATTTTGAAAATGAAGTAAAAATTTCTGTAGAACTTGCTTGAATCACAGCAATAATATCTGAAAAACCATCACCTGAAAACACTTTAAATATGGTAAAGAAGCTCTCAAATGCATTTTGAAAATACATAGGAGCTGCATGCCTAAAGAGAGTAACCGAAATTAAAGACACAATTGTTGTGTATATAAAAAAAGCAAAAATAATAAATGATATACTTTTTAATGCTTTGTACAACTGAGTACTGATGCGTTTCCCTTCTGGAATATATTCTATTATTCGAAGTAGCTTAAAGATGCGCAGCGAACGCAAAACAGCAAATCCAGCAAATATTTCTAAATCTGAAACAAATAAAACACCAATGCTTGGAGTTGCTAACAACACCGAAAAAAAATCAATCCGATTCCATAAGCTATTCATATAGGAATTAAATTTTCTATGATCAGATGAATTGATAATTTTTACAATTATTTTCAACACAAAAAAATAATGTAAACCCTACGTCAATAAAATCAAACTGAAAATAATAGGGCTTTAATGCTTCAAAAGAATGTAAATAGATAACAATTACATTTAATATAATCAATATGTAAATTAAACGATCGTTGTAAAATAGTTTCTTCATATTTAAATATTAGTATTATCTAAATCCATTTCTAGTACTATCTCATTCGGAAATAATCTATTACAGATTTCAACTTTACAAAATAGTTTCCTGATTTTAGCTATTTCCAAATAATTTCTGCTTGAAAATCTACTCCATCTGAATCATAAGTAGAATCTGCTTCTAATATTTCATTTTTATATTTAATGGATGAGATGTATAGTTGATTGTTAACACGCGATACATTTAAAAGTATATCTTTTATACTAAATTTCTCTTTGGGATCTAACTGCCTAACTCCTTTTAAATAAGTCCCTTTACTTTCATTTACAGCAAGAAAATACGCTTTTTCATTTAAATCATCAAAATCAAGTTCGGTAGTAATATTTTTATTTATTTTTTTATCATTAGGTTCTATAATAAATTCTTTTTTTGCCAATTTTTCCTTGCCATCAAAATATTGAATATGTAATTTACAGCTTTCTAATACCGGATATTCTTTATGAAATTCATTATCATTTTCATTCCAAAAATCAAAATCTCCTTTTTTCCTTACCATGTCAGTATCTAACACCTGATTTTTTAAAGATTCATTGGCTTCAAATTCATCAGCATCATATAACTTTTTCCATTTCTTTATTTGATCTATATTTAAACTTTGACATACAATCTCAGTTCCATCACCTGATACATAAAATTCTATACGAGCAACATTAGTAATATCATCTTTGTCAACATTTGTTTTAATTTTTGAATACTTAATAGCATCCGGCCATTGATCTGTTGCCACTTTTACAACTTCTGGGTCAGATTTTAAATTATCGGAAGCATACTCTAAATTAGATCCATTTTCATTACATGCTATTAGAACAATTTCCTTATTATTTTTTAAATCTTCAGAAATTAGCTCTAATATTGAACCATCTAGTTCAATAACTTCTAAAATAAATTTTTCATCAGAAAGAAATTTAGAAGATGCAAATTTTATTGCGTTAGTTTTTGATTGCATTGCTGTTAAAACAATTTCTTTATCAGATTTCATAATCTCTGAAGCATACTGTAATGCAAAACCATTTTGTTTGACAGCCGCTAATACTATTTCTTTACTATTTTTTTGTTCGTCATTTAAACCCTTTAACAAATAGCCATCTTTAATAACTAAGTCTAAATATTGTTGAATTGAATTTATATTTTTTGCCATTTTATTTTAGATAATTTAATTAATTTAAAATTTATGTATTTCCCTATTTTTATTAGTGCCGTTTTTCTGCTTGCAATTTAAACAAATTTGACATTTTGGTGTTTTTAATTCTTGTATTTTAAGCTATTCATTTGTATCATTTTCTCTTAACACAATTTTTTGCAATTTCTTCAGCATAAGCAAAAAGCAACATCTCAATTTCAGCAATACCAACTTTTAATTCCTTAGCTACGATTTTAATTATATCTAAGTATGTTTGATAAAAAATATCAGAATTAATAAAATCTTGTTTATTTAGTTTTATTTTTAATTTTTGGTTGAACTCCTTTATTATTTTATTACGACTTGGCAATATTGGAAAAAACTCAGTTTTCTCATCAATATGTTGAAGAATTAATCCATTTAGACTAACCGATACACGTGCATCAAAAATTGCATATTGTCGAAAATTAATAACAGTTAATGCTTTTGACCAAGACGCAATTCCTTTTTTACCATTTTTTATGATAAATTCTGGAGATTTTTCGCAATAGCTCCTCAACGTTTCGTCAGAATTTGTATGAATGCCGCCCCAATCAGATATATAGTACTTTATTAATCTTTTGATCTCTTTTTTATCTTTTTCATTTTTTTTATACCGATTTGTTAGATCATGTTTTAAATTAAGATTTTGGTGAAACAAAGATTTTTTTTCATTCAACTTAATTCCGTCTGGTAGTTTATGATAGTTTATATTCCATTTATATACAACATCAATATTATCACATTTATGATTATAAAATTTAACTAGTACTCTTGTAATTTGACTTATATTTTTCATAAATATTAATTAATTATTATTATTTTTTATTACTTTTTGTTTTACTGCTACTCATTTGGCTTTTCGGATTATACACCATTTTTTAGTTATTTCTAGTCTCCTTGAGGCAATGATTCTTTTAATTCTTGTGTTCTTTTTTTTGTCAAATCAGTCATACAAGAAGAAAAAATCAATGGATACATTGAGCCTCCTGTATATCCTATTGCTTGAAATTTACATTCCAAATCTCTGTACTTTATCCATGCTCTTTCAGATTCTATTAATAATTGTTTCTGATTTACATCTAATGAGCTGCTGAGTTGTTTATAAACTAGATTTAATTCTTTATCTGCTTTTTCATATTCGATACCTGCTTCAGCTCTCATTTCTGCATTAGTTTGGCTTAAAGTTACTTTTGAAAAAGAAATTAAAATCATTGCAATAAATAATATTTTTTTAATCATATTTTTAACATAATTTTTTTCGAAATTAGTTCTTATTATTTAACTCCACAATATCAGATATGACATATTTAGGAGTAATAGACATTTATGGTGCAGCTATGATTGGCAGGTTTATATAATTATCTAATCAAAATAAGATAGTTTAGAGTAGTTGGTTTCTGGTTATAGTAAGCAACAGCAATATCTTTTATTGCTTTTATTCTCCGCTTTTCTAATGCAACATTATCATTATAAACTTTCATTAGAAAATCGCATCTCTTTTTTTCTTCTTGATTTACTTTAGCAGCAGTCTTCTCAATCAGTGTTTGTGATTCTTTAAAACATGAAGTTGAAGGATCAATTTGACTTAATATATCTAAGGTGTTATTATAATTATTAGTTGCAAGTTTTGATTTTGCTTCTTGCAACATAGAATTACATTTTTGATTTTGATAGGATTTGTAGGCAACTATTGATTTTGCTTTAATTTTTTTGTAACAATATACTTCTTCAGGAACTGTCATTAATAAGCCTAATGCTTGCTCAAAATCTTGCATTCTCAATAATGTTTCAGATTTGGTAATAATATCATCACATTTTAATTCATAATAAGCAATGATTTTACTTTTACCATTATCGATGAAGGATTGAAATTCAGGATCTTTTACATTGATTTTTGAGATCGCATTTGTGATTGATATTTGTTTATCCTTACCATTACCTTTCAATGGTATACTAATCGTACTAAAAATGAGATTGTTATCAACTTGCTTAACATATAAACTTAGTTCACAGTTAATTATAGTAATATCTTGCAAACCGCTTTCAACAACACTGGTTTCATTGATAGCAAACTTTGGATAAATTACAAAATTATTATTATACCCCGTTGCAGATACTCCTGTAGCAGTGAGTATTTGAGTGATTTTTGTTTCAAGTTTTGATATATTGCTAATTGACATATCATCGTCGTTTTCTGGCATTATTACAGAAAGAGCAATTTTCCCTATATTATCTGATTGAGAAAATAATGGTGTTGTAAGCAGTAAAACAAACAGTATTAATAATGTATTTTTCATATTTATTTTATTTAATAGTTACAATTATTTGACCTCTAGGATATTCAACTGTGCCGACAACGTTAATAGATTTTAAATACTTTCTGATTAACCTACCAAATGATTCAACTTCATAATTCATGCCTGTTTCTTGGTCTTTTAGTGGAATTCTTACATCATCGTAAATGATTTTCAATGCAGTACTTCCTCCTTTTTTAGCGTAATTTTTATATGCATTCTTTCCCATCCAATCTACTATTGATTCGGAAAGCAAATCACCATCGGTACCTACCTCTGATTGAAAATTTAATGAAGCCGCTTGAGCTAATACAAATTCAATATATACAGAGCGACCATTATTTAAAATATCTGTAAATTTTGATTGCAGTACATTTAAAAAATCTACTTTCATATAATCAATAGCCTTACCAGCCAATTTCGGAATATCATCTGTATAAAATTTACCTGATGAAGCATCTTTGTTTGTTAGTGAACGACCTGTTGCAGATTCATATGCTTGAAGAATAATTTTGACATCTGTACCAGTTTGTCCATTTCCCACATTAATATCTACAGTTACAAAAATATCAGCACCTGAATTTTTTACAATTACATCTTTTTCATCTGTTTGAGCACTTCCAGAAAAAGCACCAGCAGTTTCCCCCTTTTTTAACTCTGCTTCAAAATCATAGGTTGTAAAACCCCTTGAATCAAAAGCTTCTTTAACACGACTTATAGCAATTCTTTTTTGAAAACCTGTAGTAGGATCTTCAAGCAATGAACGATATTTTTGCCCTTGTGTTTTGTAAGGAATGACAATTATTGTAGGTTGTATTTGATTAACTTGTCCTCCTGTATATGTAGCTGCATTTTGAGCAAATAAGGAAGTTCCCGCAAAATTTAACAGGAAAAAAAATAGTATTATTATTTTATTATTTATCATATTGTTCATTTTTAATATCCAAATTTTCTAATTACTTGATTTTGCTCTAAATCTTTTCTAAGTGAATTATAATTTATTTTTACAGCTAGAGTGATTGTTTTATTACCTCCTTTTATTATTGGATTCGCACTTTCAGTTGAAGACATAATAAATTTTATATAATTCCCTTGTTGAAATAAATTTTGAAAATAGTCCCTGTATTTCGAATTAGCATCATTCTCGTTTTCTATTAAAGGCACATTTAGTTCTGTTCCTGGCAAACCTTTAAATAATAAAACTTTAATTGCATTAACCTGTGCATCTTCCACAGCTTCAGATTGGTTTTTACCATAACCTGTAGTTTGTACTACCATTGTACCTTGTTCTTCATTAAATAGGAAATTTACTTCCCTTGAATAAGATGAATTAGGTTGTATTTTAGGACTGCAACTAAAGAGCCCCATAATTATCATAATTCCTAAAATTATTTTTTGAGTATTGTTCACTGGATTAGTATTTGGTGATTACTAAAAGTTTAGCTTTCTCTTCTAATTTTTTAGTAATTTCAAGACCGCCTGATTCTACAGAACATGATGAAAAATTTTCATCTTCAACATCAGTAATCATTAATTCTCCAATTTCTTTTTTACGTTCTAGTTTTTTTTCACCGACTTCTACCATAGAAACTTCTACTACTTTTAATCTATCCCCTTTTTGTAAATCATATGCAGATCCGCCTGCTATCAAAATTTGAATTGCATAGCCTTCTTCACTGTCTTTTTCTTGTATCTCTACAATATGGAATGTTGCTGGGAAATTTTCATACACAAAATTATCAACTCTATCTTCTATCCCTTTAATAGCTTTTAAAACAGCAGCTTGAGCTGAAGATGGAGCGAGACCTACCATACCGCCTAATGTGCTTCCACTTTGCGGATCAATTGATTCTGAATTTATTACTTGACCAGTTGCCACGTCTATTACTTTAAGTTGAATGGATAATTTTGCTTTATATGTAACAGTAACATTTCCTGTTCTTTTAGACGGGGAGGTTTGCATACGTTCTGCAGAAGCAGATATTACATGACCAACAATTAAATAGTTTGCTCCTAAAGAAATACCTTGTTTAATTACATTCCCATCAATAAAATCTTCAGATTTTTGAAGTTCTTTTTCATTTTTTAAGGCATCCATTTTAGAACGGTCTACTATATTAAATCTTTTAGTTTTAACAAAAGCATTGATAACTGTTTCTTGAATAGAATTAACATCTTGTAAAGTAGCCGAGCCTTCGATATAAGTAAAAGGTAAAATACCGACACATATTTTTTCTTGTGCTAACGTAACAAACTTAAGCCCTATAATTAGGGCAATAGAAAGAATAATTTTTTTCATAATAACATGCGTAGTCGCCACATTTTTTGTAAATATATAAATTTTTTCAAAATTAGTTCTAATTATTTAACTCCACAATATCAGATATGACATATTGAGTAAATAACACCCAATAAAATCGAGCGCTGAAGCTTGAATTGGTAGAGAATGGCCTAAACTTGTAAACAAGTAGGATATAATTAAAAATGGGATTGTTAGTTACTGTGCTTTCGCAATTTAATACACAAAAAATCAACTCCATTATTTTTTACGAACATTAGGCACAACCGACTTTGTATTTTCGGGGATATCGGTATATTTTAGCTGCTTTTTATTTTTGTCAAAATTCCAAACTTCGTCAGATGGTTTATTGCTGTTGTGTGGAAGGCTTTTCATCTTCTTTTCTAAATAAGTGCTGTCCACTTTCGTTAAATATTCTTTTTCATAAATCACTTCATCTGCTTGATATTCTAACACCTTTTCTATTTTTTTACTTCCGGGTGTATAGTATGTCCAAAACCCATGGCGCACACTACCTAAATCTGTTTTAATACGCACAGGTTTTATTAAATTGGTCAGGGGGTCTTCTACCAGAATGGTATCGTATTCATTTTTTGCTTTTAGGGCTAAATAATTGCCTATGCAATATAAATATCCGTTGTCAAAATAGCGTGCTTCGCCATCTCGTCTGTCTGATTTAAAATTTTCTATAGAAATAATTTGTCCCGAAAGTGAGTAGGTTTTCCAAGTACCCATTTTATTGTTTTTATCATAAGCACCAAATTCCATCAAACCTTCTTCACCATATTTCGAATCTTTGGTAATTAACCATTTTCCAACTTTATTATTTTTTGAATCTACCCGATTAACCGTATCACCGGAGCTCAATACTTCGAATGAAACAATTTTTAGGATTTCATTTTTAGGTGCATTGTCAACTGTTGGTTTAGTTACTTTTTTTGTTTGTGCGGCAACGGTTTGTGTCAATAATAAAATCGACATGCAGGCAAAAAATAATAATCGGCAAAGGAATCTCAAAATATAAAAAATAATTGTTTCACAATATTAATTTATTTCTAGACAATTTTATAGAAAGTGTACTTAATTTACCCTATCTATACTTTATAATTATTAAACAGCTTTTCTCATTTTTTATTTACTGGAGTAAATGGAGCTTTTTGTTCGGCACAAACCTATGCCTCAGGATTCTATGATTGGTGAAAATAAAATATAAAAACGCAGTGGCATTTGACACAGACGCTGCGAAGAGAAAAGGTTTACAAACCTTAAAGGTTTCATAGACTTGATCAAGAAAGACTACGAGCGGCCCTCAACTTTTATAAATTCTGCCTAACAGCCTCCACCCAAAACTATGTAGGGGCCCAAGAGGCTGTAGCCCAACTAAAACCTATAATGAATAAAATAGGAGAAGGTAAAAAAAGACAATTGAAAAATAGTTCGCTTTTGTTTTTATTTTTTACTACTTTTGAAATAATAAACGAAATAAATAGTATTTTCGTCTCGAATTGATACAGATTCAAGCCAATATTCCATACCAATCCTAATTAAAAATAACTTTAAATGCGATTAATTATTTTGTTGATTACAGTGCTTTTTATGAATTTGATTTCAAAAGCACAGCCAAGAATTATTGAAAATGAAATAATTCAAATAAAACAAACCTATAAAAACATAAACTCTTCTACTCTTAAAAAACAAAGTGTTAAATATTCAAATAAATGTGGTGTAGTTGATGCAACAATTACATTATATTATCTAAATGGAGAAATAGTAAAAATTACAGACAACGGAATTGGTAATGGATGCTTAGCTGCTGAAAAATGGAATGATGAGTATTACTTTAAAAATGGTAAATTAATTTTTTCTTATGAGTGGATTAAATCTTTTGACAACGAATTAGGAAAAAACACTATTTACGAAACAAGAGAATATTTTTTATCTAACAAACTAATTAAGAAAATAGAAAATCAAAAAACAACATATCCAGTTAATATGAGAATTAATTTCTCAGACACCAGATACCTTCTCAAAAAAGTAAAAACTACAGATGATATTTTTAACATATTCCGCTGTTTTTAATTCTGCCACCAACACAAATTATATAAAAAACCAACCGAATTAGTCGGTTTTCACTAATTCATTTTTGTAGAATAACACAATTGATATTACGACAACACCAATTCTATTTCTTTATGTTTAAATCGTTTCATTTTCCCTTCTACTTCCAATTCTAATTCGCCCTGAACATTTACGCCTTTAATGATTCCTTTGTACATTTCATTTTTTTTAATAAATAAAATTTCTTTATTAAGTTTATATAAATTTAAATTAAACGACTCAAAAAGTTCATGCTCCTTGGTTCCTATTTTTAAAAATTGTTTGTTCACTATTTTGAGTACGTTTTTTAAAACAAGATTCACTTTTTGTTTAACATTGGTTTCATTCAGTATTGATGTAGCTCTGTTTAGGTCTGAGAAAAGGGCTTGATTTACATTTAAACCAATCCCAACTACCGCATTTGTCCATTGGGTGCCTCTCAAACTATTTTCTATCAAAATGCCAGCTATTTTTTTATCTCCTGCATAAATGTCATTGGGCCATTTTATACTGACATGTGGAATGTTGTAGTTCGTCATTAACATTTCGGCTACCGAAAGGCAAGTAGCCGCATTTAAAAAAAACTGTTTTTCTATCGCAAACGCTTTCGTATCAATGATTATAGAGATTAATAAGTTTTTACTTTCCTCGGCCAACCACAAATTTGCGAATTGTCCTTTTCCTTTTGTTTGAAAATCAGCCCGAATTGTCATTCCATGCTCTGCCATTCCTTCATCTATTAATCGCATGGCATAGTTATTGGTACTATCTATTTCAGATAATTCAATAATTACATCTCCAATAAGTGAACTCTTTAGCATTCAGTAATTTTGTTTAAGTTTGTAAATTATTATAATACCACGAAATAACAAAAAATATATATTGAAAACGACAATAGACGAAAAGAAAAAGACAAAATCTAAGCTAACACAGAGCAGCAAAATTATTAAAACAATTATTGAAGCCATTTTAGATAAAAAAGGAGAAGGAATAATTTCTTTAAACCTTAAAAAAATACCTGAAGCAGTAGCTGATTATTTCATCATATGCGAAGGTAGCAATCCCAATTTAGTAAAGGCAATTGCCGATAACATTGAAAAAGAAGTAAAGGATGCTTGTGGAGAATGGCCTCATAAGGTTGAAGGAAAATCAGGCGAAAAATGGATATTAGTAG
>JBILBN010000075.1:0-11594 GCA_044353665.1 Chitinophagaceae bacterium
TAAAAGATCGCCGTAGTTATTATTATTAGCCTTACTTTTCACTTTTGCCAATGGAATAAAATCTTGTGCATTTTTGCTATATTCTAAAATGTATTCATCCGTGTTCACTTCTAAAGTAGTAGCCCATTGAATAGTATCAATGCCGCCTTTTTGAAAACCCTCAAAAGATATAATTGTTGCAGGTAATGGTATTGAACTTACGTTCGTATGAAAACCAATAGTTGGATTGTCTGTTCCATTGGTTGTGCCTGTATTATAATCAACACGAATGCGACCTACGGAGCCATTACCGCCATTACCATAAATAAAAGAAGGCCACAATGCAGATACACCCGCAATACCTCCTAAGGCGTTCAATGTTCCTGTATGATTGACGTTTAATGCGGCTAGCCAAATGGTTCCACCTGATCCTCCTGCACCACTCCCACACCAACCTCCACCATCTGTACCTCCATTGCCTCCATTTACATGGATACCGCCCGTTGCCGAAATGATTAAGTTGGCACCACTGTTAATTACAATTAATCCGCCACCAGCTCCACCCCCACCGGCTCCGCATTCATTACCGCCCGAACCACCACCACCACCAGACCCAGCAGGTAAAGCAGAAATCATGCTATCACCATATTGTGTTCCACCATTGGGAGAAGAGATATTTGCAGGCGAACCAATATTGGCATAACCACCGCCACCGCCACCAGACCAATTTGAACCTCTATTATTTACACCACCAGCACCTACACCATCTGTTCCATTGATGGGCACATTGCTAAATGTAAACGAGCCATTACCACCATCGCCACCACCAGCAACTCCAATGCCACCATTACCAGCCGTTATAGAAGTAACTCCGCTTGAACCATTGCCACCATTGGCTTGCAGGGTTCCATGAATGATTACATTTCCTATCGATCGAATTATTAATGGAGTTGTTCCTGTTACATTTAATGTAACACCGGGATCAATGGTAAATTGTGTAAAGTTATATGTACCGCCAATAATGCTGCCATTTGTTGTAGCATGATAAACTCCATCAGAACCATTACCTATGTTGTAAAAAAGTTGTGCATTTGACTGAATTGAAAAAAATAGAATTAGAAGCCATATTTTTTTTAAAATCAAATTGGATAAACTGCTGATAAATAATTTCATTTTATTTATTTTAAACAAAAATAATTTTATTTTAAATAATTGTTGCTAAATAAGTAAATAATATAATTAATTAACATAATAAAATAACTTTTCAATTATAGAATTTCAGAAACCTGTTTATTTACCAGAAGAAATTATTTGTAATTCAATTTTTACACAACCATATTATAGCGTAAAAATTTTAAAAGAATTATTAAAAAGCCGATTCGAAAGAGTCGGTTTTTTTTTAAAAAACACATCCTAAATAGTACAGAATAAAAAAAGCATTGTATATTTCCAAAAAATTTATCATTCGTGGAAGCACAAAATATGATCAGTTGGTTCGAAATTCCAGTTTCAGATTTCCAAAGAGCAAAAAAATTTTATGAAACTATTTTTAATGTTGAAATGACAACAACTGAAATTCAAGGTTATAAGATGGCATTTTTTCCTGCCTTTGAAGGTCAAGTAAGTGGTGCCATTTGTTATGGCGAAGGATATATTCCTTCAGGTGCTGGGTCGTTACTTTATTTAAATGCCAATCCTGATTTAAATTTAGTATTAGATAGAGCCACCTTGATTGGGGGGAAAATCATTGTTCCTAAAACATTAATTTCAGAAGAGGCTGGCTACTACGCATTTTTAGTAGATACAGAAGGCAACAGAATTGCATTGCACTCAATAAGATAAATAAAAAAGGGTTCCCATTTGGCAACCCTTTTTTTATTTAGTTCTACTACTAATTATGCAGCACGATCGGCTTCAATTTTCGCTTTAATTTTTTCTTCTATTTCTTTAGCCATTTCAGGATTGTCTAACAATAATTGTTTTACCGCATCTCTGCCTTGTCCCAATTTATTGGTTTCATAACTATACCATGATCCGCTTTTTTGAATAATATTGTGTTCTGCTCCAAGGTCAACAATTTCACCTACTTTGCTAATTCCTTCTCCAAAAATAATATCAAACTCAGCCAATCTAAATGGCGGTGCTACTTTGTTTTTTACCACTTTTACTCTAGCTCTGTTACCTACAACTTCATCTCCATCTTTAATTTGAGCAATACGGCGAATATCCAAACGAACCGATGCATAAAACTTTAGTGCATTACCACCCGTTGTTGTTTCAGGACTACCAAACATTACGCCAATTTTTTCACGCAATTGATTGATGAAAATACAACAACATCCTGTGCGATTAATTGTAGCGGTTAGTTTACGCAATGCCTGACTCATCAAACGAGCTTGTAAACCCATTTTACTATCACCCATTTCGCCTTCTAACTCAGCTTTTGGCACCAATGCTGCTACAGAGTCAATCACCACTAAATCGACAGCGCCAGATGAAATTAAACGATCCGCTATTTCCAATGCTTGTTCTCCATAATCGGGTTGCGAAATTAATAAGTTATCAATATCAACGCCTAATTTTTTAGCATAACCCGAGTCAAAAGCATGTTCAGCATCAATAAAAGCACAAATGCCACCTTTCTTTTGTGCCTCTGCAATAGCATGCGTTGCAATGGTTGTTTTTCCAGAAGATTCAGGACCATATATTTCAATAACCCGACCTCTTGGAAGCCCACCAATTCCTAAAGCAATATCTAAACCTAAAGAACCAGTTGGTATATTATCAATTTCAACAACTTCTTTATCGCCTAACTTCATGATAGAACCTTTGCCATAGTCCTTATCAATTTTTTCCATTGTTAGTTTAAGCGCTTTTAATTTTTCGTTTTCTACGGGTACTACTTCTTTTGCCATTTTGTATATTTATTGTGTTTGTAAACAAATTTATTACTTAAAATGAATTTAAAATCGATTGTTGATAAGTTTCTTTAAACCTTTGGCAACTAAATTGAATAGGATGGGAGTCGCTACTCAATTCAGTCTTCAAAAGTGTTCTTACGAACGTTTAAAATTCATTGCAAATATAAATAAGTGGGTACGTAAGGAGTTTACGTAGTAAAAATAATCTTACAAATCATCAAATATTTGTTGCTTATTAAAAGCGTCGATAAATTCAATTTTATTAACTTCTAAAGTCCTTCAATGTAAAATTAGGGTTTTGTTCATCGTTAATATAAAGGACATCATCGTAAAATTCTACTTCACCATTTTTTACATTATACATCGCTCCTACAACACCTATTTCTCCTTTTTCAAGCATTTGTTCTAGTATATAACTGCGTTCAATAATTTGTTCTGCACTTCTACGAACATTTATTGCAGCTACATTTTCTACAAATTCTTTGTTACTTGAAGTTCTGTTTTCTGTAGTTATTTTTTCTTGATAAACTGCTGGTTGTATTTTTGAAAGTAACTCAGTTAAATTACCCATTTCTACATGGTCACAAGCACCCTTTACAGCACCACAATTGGTGTGTCCTAAAATAACGATTAGTTTAGAACCTGCCACTTTACAAGCAAATTCCATGCTTCCAATAATATCTGTATTGACTATGTTTCCGGCAATTCTTACCGAAAAAATATCACCCAATCCTTGATCAAAAATAAGTTCAGCAGAAGTTCTGCTATCAATGCAACTTAATATAGTTGCAAATGGAAATTGTCCTTCTCGAGTATCATTCACTTGACCTAATAAATCTCGTTGTGCTTTTAAGTTTTTTATAAAACGATGATTTCCTTCCTTTAATGTATCGAGCGCCATTCTAGGCGTTAAATTTTCTTGTGTTTCTTTTGTATGTGCTTTCATTATTATTTTTTGATTTTTAAATTGTTATATTTAATTGGAGTGTACATGTTGTGCATCCTCCATTTTATAGGCTTCTTTAAAATTTATTAATTCAACCATTATATTTTTGTCTTTAGAACCAAAGTTTAGAAAATCTTTTATCAGTTCTAAAACATCATAATCAATGTAGACAGTATTTTTCGCATCAATAATTACTTTACAATTTTGGGGCAAATGAGATAAAGTTTGTTTAATCGCTGCTTTATTCAAAAATGAAACTTCTTGTGCTAAATCGATCATGATAGTTTCACCTTCTTTATGTTGTTCTTTTTTAAAATAATAAGCTAGTTTCATATTCCCTCTGAGAATAAAGAAAATGCTAATTACTAAGCCTATCCCAACACCTTTTAATAAATCAATTCCTACAACAGCAATTGCAGTTACAATAAATGGTACAAACTGAAATTTACCAGCATACCACATGTGTTTAAATACTTTTGGACTTGCCAATTTTAATCCAATCATAATTAAAATAGCCGCTAAACAAGCCATGGGAATTTTATTTAAAACAGTAGGAATTAAAACAACAGCAAATAATAAAAAAACACCATGAGCAATTGCAGAAAATTTGGTACGAGCACCTGCATTCACATTAGCACTTGTACGTACAATTACAGATGTCATTGGAATTCCACCAATTAAACCGGCCAATATATTTCCAATACCTTGCGCTTTTAATTCTGTATTGGCACTTGAGTATCTTTTTAAAGGGTCCATTTTATCACCTGCTTCAAGGCAAAGTAAAGTTTCAATACTTGCTACAGCTGCAATGGTTGCTGCTGTAATCCAAACTGCAGGATTTGAAAATCCACTAAAATTAGGAAAACTAAATTGAGTAAAAAATTCACTGAACGATGATGCTGTTGGTAATTTTACCAAATGTTCTTCTGAGATGAGTAGAGGTGAATTGGTTATTCTGAATAGTTCATTCAATAAAATACCAACTACGACCACTACCAAGGCTCCTGGAATTGCTTTTATTTTTTTAAGAAATTCTATTTTATTAAAAGCGATTAAAATGGCTATTGATACTAACGTAATCAAAATAATACCATTGTGTGCATAATTGAATGAATGAATTAATTCCCCAAAAAATCCTTGGTCTGCTTTGTCTAATAATTCGTAGGAGTAAAAATCACCTTCATGACCTTTGTCATAACCGATTGCATGAGGTAATTCTTTTTTGATGATGATTATACCAATTGCAGTTAACATTCCTTCAATAACTCCTGATGGAAAATAACTTGATATGCTGCCTGCTTTTGCAAAGCCTAAACCAAGTTGAATAATTCCTGCTAATACTACAGAAAGTAAAAATGTTTCGTATCCCAAATTAGTTACAGCTGCTAAAATAATTGCAATCAAACCTGCTGCAGGCCCTGATACACTCAAATTAGAATTGGATAAAAATCCAACAATAATACCTCCAATTACACCTGTTATTATTCCTGCAAAAGGTGGAGCACCAGATGCAACAGCAATTCCCAAACACAACGGCAATGCGACTAAAAATACCACTAGACCTGAAAGGGTATCGGTTTTTAATGACGAAAAAATTGAATTATTTTTATTCATAACAAGAAACTATAAAATTTAATTATTTAAAAAATTGAATTGATGAACATCCATCAACTGGGGATTAAAATATCATTAAATAGTTTCTGGAGGTGGAATCAATATATCAAAAGAATGTTTTTTTTCTATTCTGGTATCAAAAAGAAATTGATTGTTTTTTTCAATTAATAAACAATTGGAATGGTTGTTGTTTTCATGATAAACAACAAAATAATCATCTACTATTTTTTCTAAATCATCACTTTCAGTAACATCATCTTCTAATTCTTTTTTTTCACAGTCTTTTTTATTGTTACTAAATGAAAAGGAGATACCGGTATTGAAATTATTAAAAACAATTTTAATATTAGGTAAATCCAACATATAAAATACGCTTAAATAAAAAATGAATATGTATGAAAATAGTTTCACAAATTTTGCAATGATATATTACTTTAGATACAGAAACAAAAAATGGATGTTATTTTTTATGTAAAATTTAGAAATCATATTGTTTTCGAGCCATATTTAATCTAAAGCCAGTATAAATTTGTGTAGAACTAAACGTAGGATTAGGCGCACGAGTACCTTGTTCATCCCTGTAATTCAGTCCTAAATCTAAATAAAAATTATCCCTTACTTCATAAGCCATATTAAGATTCACAAATTTCACTGTAGAAGCGAATCCATTAAATAATTTAATGCCTCTGTTTGCATTTTTAAATCCATAATCTCTCAACGGATTTCCACCAAATGATTTCCCACCAACAGTATCACGCCCTTGTTTATTATAAAAACCTTTCATTGTTACATACAATCTTTCTGTTGGTTTATATTTAATTTGCAAACTTGCTTCTGCATAATTGGCTCCATAAGGATGTGTTAATGATTGATTGTAGTGTGTATAATCAGCAACTGAATCTCTGAAAGAATATGTAAATGGACGAACAATATTTAATTCGGCCTGCACAAATAAATTTTTAATCCCAAAAATATCAGCTGATTTTAAACCCATTTGAACACCCCATTTATTTGCCCACCAGCCGTTGTTTGCTTTTATTTCTCCAAATTTAAATTCATCTAAAACAACTTGACCATAAAGCATCGTTTTTAAACCGGTATGTATTTTTGCATCCAACCCTAAAATAGCATTATCAGGGCTTCCATTGTTTTGCTCAATACTTCTGTATAAAATTACTGGATTCATATATCCAAAATCGAAACGATTTTTTCTTCCAAAAACTACACTTTCAAACAAACCGATATTCAACCATTTAGTAGCATTTATACTTAAACGATGCATAGCGGCATATTTTTTATCCAATAATTTATCGCCACCTCTTGTAAATTGAGGGAGTAATTCCATGTACAAATTTTGGTAATTAAATTTCCATAAACGAGTATTTAATTTTACAAAAGTAAAAGGTGCCGAAAAATCACTCAAAAATAAACTTCTATATCCATCACCAATTTGAAAACGATCATAACCAAAACTCACATTCACCATATTTTTAATTACATCAGCATCGATATACCCTGTGGCATTAATATAATCTACTGCATTACCAGGTTTTGTTTCTTTAAAATCTTTATAGTAACCCATTCCAGGTGCCGCATTATTATTTGCTACATAATGTTGAAAATGTTGTGGTCCACGTTCCTGATTATCGGTAAACACAGTATAAAAACCCAAACGTTTTCCTATAGTTCCCCTTGCTTCTAACCCTTTGGTATTGATGAAAAGGTTTTGTTTGGTATTGCCACTTTCAACCATTTGTTGATAAGCGATGATTGGGTTTAAAGCAAAAGTGTAATTGCTTTTTTGCACATTAAGCATATCACTCTGCTTTTTATAAAAATACTTTAAAATTGATTTTTTAGAGTCAATAGCACCATTTCCGTTGCTAACCCAATCTCCATTTTTGGCAATAAAATGTTGTATTTCATTCTTTTCTCTTGAAGATAAATTGGGATGTGTAGCGCTGTATGTTTCTAAAAACTGCACCGCATCTTTTTGAGTAACGGGTTGATTGCCAAAATGCATGGTGTCAGAAAAACTGCCATTCAAAATTTCATATTTTTCAATTAAATAACTGTCATCCATTTTTCTTTTTAAAAATGCCGATTGAGCGAATAAAGCAGTAGTTGCAAAAAGGAATGTTACATTGAGTAGTAATGACTTCATATCAAATTATTATAATGATTAAAGATAATTCTTTTTTACTTTTGTCAAAATACTTTTAGTATGAAAAAATATTTAATAAAAGGCGCACAAGTTGTCAACGAAGGAAAAATTGAAACAAAAGATATTTTAATAGAAAATGGACGGTTTGAAAAAATTGAAAATTCGATTTCTGTAAAAGAAAAAACGATAGAAATAGATGCTGCCAATCAATATTTATTACCAGGCTTAATAGATGACCAAGTACATTTTAGAGAGCCAGGGCTAACCCACAAAGCTACTATCGAAACTGAAGCAAGAGCAGCAGTAGCAGGAGGTGTAACCAGTTTTATGGAAATGCCAAATACCAATCCACCAGCATTAAATATCGAAAAATTAGAAGAAAAATTTCAAATAGCTAAACACACTTCATTGGCTAATCATTCCTTTTTTTTAGGTGTATCCAATGACAATCAAGAAGAAGCCTTAGTAATTAATAAACTAAAAAATTCCATTTGTGGACTCAAGATTTTTATGGGTTCAAGTACTGGTAATATGTTGGTCGATAATATTGTAACGCTTGAAAAAATATTTTCTGAAAGTGAGGTATTAATAGCTACTCATTGTGAAAAAGAGGGGTTGATTAAACAAAATATAGAGCAATTAAAAGATGAACATATCGATTTCAATCATGCACGTTTTCACCCAATTATCAGAAACGAAGAAGTTTGCTATGAGTCATCCATCACAGCGATTCAATTGGCAAAAAAGTTTAATACGCGGTTACATATTTTACATATTAGCACCGAAAAAGAATTGCAATTGTTTACCAATATGTTCCCGTTAAAAGATAAAAAAATTACAGCCGAAGTATGTGTACATCACCTCCATTTTACGGCCGACGACTATGAACAATTAGGAAATTTAATAAAATGCAATCCTGCTATAAAAGCAAAACACAATAAAGAAGCATTGTGGAAAGCCTTGCTAGACGACCGTTTAGACATTATTGCTACTGACCATGCGCCACATACTTGGGACGAAAAACAAAAACAATATGTGGATGCACCTGCTGGATTGCCATTGGTTCAACACAGTTTACAAATACTTTTAGAGGCATATTATGAAGGTAGAATTTCGTTGCAAAAAATAGTAGAAAAAGCGTGTCATGCTCCTGCAGAATGTTTTCAAATAAAAGACAGAGGATATATTCGGGAAGGTTATTTTGCGGATGCTGTTTTGGTAAATTTAGCTAAAAAATATACAGTTACAAAAGACAATATTTTATATAAATGTGCTTGGAGTCCGTTAGAAGGAAAAACGTTTTCTACTTCCATTGAAAAAACGTTTGTGAGTGGGCATTTGGTTTTCGACAATGGTGTTTTTGATGAAAATACGAAAGGATTGAGATTAGAATTTACAAGATAAAAAAAAGCTGTCCGAAGACAGCTTTTTAATATAAGCGTTTGTTGTTTATTTATTAATTTTACTAGTGCTTGTTAATTTTCCATTTTCTATAATTTGAACTGCATATATTCCAGCATTTAAATCGTTTACAGGTATAGAAATTTTATGATTTCCTTTTGCTTGATCTGTATTGATATGTTTAAGAATTCTCCCACTCATATCTACAATTCTAATTTCTAGTTTTAAAGCAGCGCTGTTGTACATTTCGATCCATAACTCATCATTCATTGGGTTTGGATAAATAGTAACAATGCTTCCATTATAATTGTGCACTACATCTAAAATTTGATTGTAGGTATTTATTTTGCCATCTAAATCTGTTTGCTGTAATTTATAATAATTGTGACCTAATTGAATGGATGAATTTTCTATAGAATAAGCTAATTTTAATTGGCTATTGCCATTAATTCCTTTAGATGTTAACTGAGTAAGGGTTTTAAAATCAATACTATTTGTAGAATGTAAAACGGTGAAATAATTGTTGTTAAGCTCATTTAGAGTATTCCAAGAAATAATGTCTTTATCATTATTTTTAACCGCTTTAAAATTTGTAATTGTTGTTGGCAATGCAGTGTTTAAAGGATTTACTGAATGAAAATAAAATTGACTAAAGCTTGTTACATTAAAAGTTGCTTCCCAATAATTTCCATTCCAATTCATTGTAGGCGTTATTACGCTTGGTGTTCCAGTTCCTAAAGCACCATCTACTTTAGTAATTCTAATATTGGCAATATTTGGATCTGCATTATTTCCTGAAGTAGGTAAGTTGGAAAATGCGCCATTATTTGCATTATAATCGTCTAAATCGGCTTGTGTTAAATATAATGTTATTGTTGCTGGGCCATTATTGCTAGGTGTTATTTCATACCAACGACGCACATATGGCTGACTAATATATACACCCACTGAAGGAGTAATATTTACGTTTGAGGTTACGGAACCCAATATATTTCCATTTGCGCCATCATTTATGGTTGAAATTAATTCACAAGAATTATTGGTATAATTTACCGTTGTTCCATCGATTTGATTAATCGTTGTAGAGCTAGTTGCAGTTACTAAATTAGTAGCAATATTATTAACCATTAATTGAACTGAGCTTGCAGCCGTACAACCTACTGCATCTGTACCAATTACTTGATAGGTAGTTGTAGCATTGCCTACAAAAGGAATGTTGTCTGCAACTCCATTGTCCCAAACATAAGATACTGCGCCACTTCCCATAACTGTAGCAAATTGATTTGCACAAATAGAACTTGGCATTACCATTGCTGTCACGTTTGGAGCTATTATGCCTGTAATTGAAATAGTAGCTGTAGCAGTACAACCAGCAATATCTGTAGCGGTAACCGTATATGTATTTAATGATGCATTTAATAAAGTAGAAAATGAATCAAAAACACCATCAGCATCACTATCAAAACCACCAGTTGTAATTGGCGTGCCATCAGAAAAATCAATCGATGTTGCCGTATTTCCTAATGTATTGGCCGTAAAACTCCCTGTTAAATTAAATGGGGATCCTTGGCATTTTGGAGAAATTGTATTTGCATTACTTGAAGCAACTACTGTAGGATTTTTATTTACAATAACTTCTATAGTGGCAGTATTAGAACAGCTGTTGGCATCAGAGCCAGTAACCATATACGTCGTAGTGGTTAATGGGTATGTAGCAACATTGTTAGTTGCGCCGTTATCCCAAATAAAAGAGGTTGCAGTTCCTCCACCAGATAATGTAGCAGGAACCCCTTCGCAAATAAATACGGATGTAGCATTTGCTGTTACGGATGGCAAGGGATTCACTGTAATATAAATAGTCGCAGTATTAGTACAAGAATTGCCATCTGTTCCGGTTACTGTATAGGTTTGATTCGTACTTGGATAGAAGGGAGTATTGTCAACTGCGCCACCACTCCATAAATAAGATATTCCGTTTCCACCAGTTAATATGGTTGGTTTGCCATCGCAGATAGCGGTTAAGGTTGCATTTGCAGTAATTGCTGGTAAATTATTGACTGGTATTTGTATGCTAGTTGTATTGGTACAATTATTGCCATCTGTTCCTGTAACAACGTATGTTTGGGCAGCTGTAGGATAAAAAGCAACATTATCTGTTACGCCATTGTCCCATGTATATGACATTGCTCCTCCTCCATTTAACAGTGCATTGCTTCCATTGCAAACAACCGTTGGTGTTGCAGTAGCTGTAACTATTGGCAACGTGTTTACTACAACTTGTATGGATGCGGTGTTTGAACAAGTTCCATCTGAACCCGTAATTGTATAGGTTTGATTTGCACTAGGTATAAAGGCTACGTTATTCGTTATTCCACCTGACCATGTGTAGGTATTTGCTCCAGTTCCTGCTAATGTAATATTTTGACCAGGGCAAACAGCGGCTGACACCGGATTAGATGAAATAATTACATTGGGTAAAGTATTCGTAAAACGAGGAGAAGATAATAAAGCAGTATCGCCACCTCCACCTACTGGAATTTTTACAGTGTCGATTCCTGTTGTGGTTGAA
>JBILBN010000076.1:0-11351 GCA_044353665.1 Chitinophagaceae bacterium
GGGAATTGCGGCAAGAGAAATATTCCAATCTCGAGCAAATTCTACGTTTCTAAAACGTTCTAACGGCTTAAAACGATCCTGCACAAATTCATAATTTACTTTGCTAAACAAGACCATTTTTTTCTTTATAATATCTCTTTTTTCGTCATAAATTATTTTAAATGCTGTGCCTAAATGAGTTTCATTATCTACAGAAGAAAACGTATTGGGATCGTAGTTACTCAATGCCGTTTCTATCATCAAATTTTTATTGGTATCAATTTTTATACTTGTGCCTAATGTAAACAGTTGTTGGAGTTTGGGTGTAATTAATACCAATATAGGCTCATAATCTCCTTGTTTAGTATTGTTTATAGGCGCAATCCATTCATATACTCTACCATTTGCGCTATTGACAGATTGACGATAGTTGCCATTGCCAACTCCTACACTGGTAAAGCTCAAACTGTACTTAGCACTGTCTGGATTGGTAGAAAAAACATAGACATTACTAAACAAAACAGCCGCAACCACGGTATCTGTTTTTTTATATAAAATTTTACTGTTGCTAAACGTATCCTGCAATCGGGCACTTGGATAATAAGCACGATGAATACTATCGCCTAAAAGCGCTAAAAATCTTTTTTGAGAAGAATCTAATGATTGTTGAATTGACTGATTTTTTGCATCTTGGTTTGAGTATGCATTCAATCTAACTTGTACGTTTTTATTGATTTGCCATTCATCATTCAAATAAAACAAAGAATTTAAATAGTTTTTATCAGAAAATTCAAATTCAACAACAATTCTTAAATCTTTTGTAATGATCCGTTTTGGCATAAAGGTAATTTCTGCAGAATTGTAATCAATAATATAATCCAGTTCTTCCCCTCTTTTTAATTGAACGCCATCTATATAAACCCTTTCGGTACCGGCCAAAACCACAAAATATTGTTCGCCATTGGGACCTGTTAATTTATAAGGGCCTTGATTTCCTTCTAATGAAACTAACACATTTCGTACGAATTTGCCTTTTGCTAATGATGCGCCTATCGCAATTTTATTTTCCCCAAACTTGCCAGTTTTATAGGTGTTAGAAACATATCCACCTTGAACCCGTTTGTAGAAATTCATAAAATAACCAGTCGGTCTTTTTATGTCAAAATCACCAGCAATTAACTGTGCCTTTTTTTTTGATAGTTGAAGAAAAATTCGATCAAATTCCTGAATTTGTTGTGTATTTCCTTCTGGCTGAAAAGGAATTGTATTATCTGTAATTGCACCTGTTAATTTAATACTGTCGCCTAAATCGCCTTCTAATTGCAAATTAAATTGTGAATTTAAAACTACATCCTGACTGTTTCCGAAGGACAATGCCCTACCAAAACTTCCTGCATAATCTACATTGCCAAAATCGACAAAAGGTTGATTTTTATTGGCTTCATTTTCATCGTAATAATATGGATTCATAAAAAAATTGGTTTCTAACCGTTTTATGTCTTTATGAAAATATTTTTTTGAAAAAGATAAAGGCAAAACTCTATACATGATCTCTATACTGTCTAACGAGGGCTTTATTTTCCAAATTAATTGGCTTTTTAAATAATCAATAGTATAAGTAGTTGTATCTACATTTTTTACTAAAACAGCATTAGCCACTAAACTCAACGAATCAATTTTTACTGTATCATATACTACGGCTATTTTCTTGTATTTGATATTACTTAATTCAATGCCTTGAGCCGTTGCTTTTAAAAAAGAAGCAATTCCAAAAATTGACAGCAAAATAAATTTTATATTCAAGAATAAGGATCGTTCGTAATAACGTATAAAATTAAGAAATTGTATAGAAATGATAAACTAAAATAAAAAAGCTGTTCAGGTTAGAACAGCTTTAAATAGTATGACAATCAAAATTATTAAGGTTTTTTTGCAGTTATTTTAAATTTAATATTTGTTATAAAGGTCGTGTTTGCTAACATTCCTTGATTAATTTTAGAATTAAATTTTAATGTAAATTCCATATATTCACTGTTAAAATAATCTTTAATGTCTGAATCAATAACCGTAAAATCAATCGACTTAGCACCAGGCAATATGCCATATTTTACAGCAACTAATCGAGGATTTGTTCCATTGTAAGCATCCACATAAACTTTTACAGAATCATCAATAAAATCTAAGGTTTGAGCATTTGCGTTGTCTATTGTAGCATTCATAGATAAAGGCGCTATTTTAACAATTTTATCTTTAGTGATTCCTGCACCATAAGTTGCTAAATATTCATCCACTTTTGTCGCAAATGTATCGTTTAATTCTATAGGCAATGACCATTGCATGGCTGCTATAGCATCAGGGAGTGTTTTAGCTTTAGTATAAGGCACCTCAATATCTAATAAATCTGCATTGGGATTTGTATTAGACGAAAAAGCTGTACTTTTCTTTTTACAAGAATTAAAAATTGTTATAGAAACAACAAATAGAAGTGATAAAATGATTACTTTTTTCATATTTTTTTTATTTAAAGTTTAAAATTACTTGTTTAAAATGTTATTTTGCTATTTTTTATTATTTTTTAATGATTTCTATAAAACAATGACGATTGAATGTTTATATTTGTTAGAATTTTTTGAAATAAATATGAGAAGATTTTTTTTAATACTGATTTCTGTGCTTGCTTTTGAGATTTCAAATGCGCAAGTAGTTTATACAATGGGTTATGAACAAGCAACGATTCAAGTAGTTGATCCCAATTTATTTTCATATTTCGAATTGCCCGGACAAGCAACTCAATGTGGATTATATGACATTAACTCAAAAACGTTTTATACCTGCGATTATAAAACATTTCGTTATATAGATGAAGATTATGTAAAATATGAAGGAAATGCTTGTTGTGCTAGTATTGATTTTGATCCAAAAAAATATTATGGCACACTAACTTTTAAAGGTGTTATAGACAGTGTTGAGTGGGATGCCATGATTATTCATTTTGTTACTGATAAGGCAAGATTAACCATTCATGTAGATGAACGTGAAATTGATGCATTATATGATAATTTTTACAAAAAAAATGCATTAGGCAAAGTAAAATTATTACTTCGTTTAAATACATACGACACACCTAATGAAAATGTGCTGTCGTATAATAAAAACACCGAAATTCTCCCTAAACCTTTACGCACAGAAACTAAAATTCTTCGTTGGTAAAAAGTATGCCTTCCGTTAAATTATTAGCTATTGAAAGCTCCTGTGACGAAACGAGTGCCAGTGTTTTAGTTGACGGAAAAATACTTTCCAATGTAATTTATACTCAAACGATTCATGCGAAATATGGAGGTGTTGTACCCGAATCTGCATCAAGACTTCATATTCGCCACCTATTACCTGTAGTCGAAGAGGCATTTAAGCAAAGTGGTATTTCTAAAAATGAAATAAATGCGATTGCCTATACGCAATCGCCAGGATTAATTGGCTCTCTTTTAGTAGGTGCTAGCTTTGCCAAATCGTTTGCACAAGCACTTAATATTCCTACAATTGCAGTAAATCACATGCAAGCACATGTGTTGGCAAATTTAATTAACGACAAAAAACCCAATTTTCCATTTTTGTGTTTAACGGTTTCTGGAGGCCACACCCAAATCGTAAAATGCAACGCTCCTTTAGCAATGGAAATTTTAGGCGAAACAATTGATGATGCTGCTGGAGAAGCATTTGATAAAGCGGCAAAAATGTTGGGATTACCCTATCCAGGTGGCCCTTTAATAGACAAATATGCAAAACTAGGTAATCCGAAAGCGTTTACTTTTGCAAAGCCCAATATTCCGAATTTCAATTTTAGTTTTTCAGGTGTAAAAACATCTATACTCTATTTTTTACAAAAAGAAAAAGCAATTAACCCCACTTTTATTGAAGAAAATTTGAATGATTTATGCGCAAGCATTCAGCATACTATTGTTTCTATTTTAATGAAAAAATTAAATGAGGCAGCCAAGCAAACTGGCATTCGAGATATTTGCATTGCTGGTGGCGTTAGCGCAAATTCGGGATTAAGAAATGCCATTGAAGAATATGGTAAAAAATATCGTTGGAATTATTTTATACCAAACTTTGAATATTGCACAGACAATGCAGGTATGATAGCCATAACCGGATATCATAAATTTTTAGCTGGCGAATTTGCCAATAATTTTGAAACTGCTTCCGCTAGAAGTCACTTTTAAACCTTATTTTTTCTTCATTTTACCTTATTTAGTACCCTATAAAGAGTATTTATTTCTTTCTATAAATAGCTTGAAGTAATTTCAACATCTAATTTTATTAAATGAAAAAAATTATTTCCCTTTTTATTGTGTTTGGTTCAGTATTTTCATCGTTTGCACAAGAACACTCAAATACAGATGACATCAATCCCAACATAACTCCTTTCCATGATGCCACTGAAAGTATTGATGGTGTGCGTTATTCATTTCTACTACAACAAGATGCTTGGAAACAATTCCTACAGAAACACCCTTCTTGGGGTGCTCGATTTAATCGCTATACTCAATTACCACATCGTGCTTTTGGAACTCCAATAGCTTTTGCTGGTGGAGGAAATGATGCAGTAGCTAAAGCTAAATTATTTTTCCAATCAGAATTGGGTGGTTTTAAAATTCCTATAAATGAATTAGTTGTTTCTAGAAATAAAAATGACGGAAAATATATTCACGTAGAATTTAAACAAGTACATGCTGGAAAAGAAATCTTGTGGAGTAGAGTAATTGTTCGTTTTACTCAAGATTTAAAAATTGTATTATTTAGTATTGATGCACACCGAAATATCAACACGCTAAATGCTTCCATTTCTTCTCAAGAGGCTATTGTATTGGCTGAAAAAGCAATAAAATCTCCAATAGAAAACTCAACTGTTGAAAATAGCTTAAAATTATTCCCTTTACCTATCAATGGTATTTATGAGTTTCATCCTGTTTATTGTGTAACAGTAACCACTAAAGATGATGCAACTACGCCCGGTATTTATTTAACCTATGTAGATGCAACTGACGGAAAAATTTTATACCGTCAAAATAAAGTGCAACATATAGGATTTAATGTTACTGGAGATATTTTACCATTAAATACATTTAGTACAGCGATTAATATGCCATTAAAAAATATAAAAGTGGTTGTGGGGGCTACAACGTATTATTCAGATTCCACAGGATTGGTAAACGTTACCAATACATCTGCTGTTAATCCTACAATTTCATTAGCAGGCCGATTTGTGAAAGTAGTAACTGGTCAAAATGGAAATACAAATGCTGTTTATTCACCGATAGGTGTTAATAGTGGGGATATTTTAACTTATCCTACAAATATTGCAAACTCATCTTTACGCCATGTAAATGTATATTATCACACCAATGAAATACATGATTATATGAAAACAAAATTTCCTGCGTTTACTGCAATGGACAATCCATTGACAGCAAGAGTAAATAGAACAGACGGAACTTGCAATGCATTTTACAATGGATCTTCCATTAATTTTTATGAAGATAGTTCTGGTTGCAATGCACTCTCTGAGGTGGGAGATGTGGTTTACCATGAATATGGACATGGTATAAACAGTAATTTTTGGAACGATAATGGAGGAAGTTTTGATAATGGAGGAATGGGAGAAGGTTATGCTGATGTTTGGGCATTAAGTATTCTTAAAAATCCTATAATCGGAGCTGGTTTTTATATTAACCAGCCTAATAGCTTTATAAGACAATATAATGTTAGCCCAAAAGTTTATCCAACAGATATTAAAGGACAAGTACATGCAGATGGTGAAATTATTGCTGGTGCATGGTGGGATGTGGCTAAAAATTTAGAATTAAATATGCCTCTTTCTAATGCAGTAGATACAATGTCTGACATTTTTGCCAATTCTCAATATGGATTAGCTACAGGTCCTGATGGAACAGAAGGGCAAGTTTATTATGATATTTTAATAGATGCATTAGTATATGATGATAATGACAATGACATTACCAACGGAACTCCACATTTTATCGAAATAGTAAAAGCATTTGCTACTCATGGTATTTACTTATTGAGTACAACAGAGCTAACCAACAACACTACATCATTTCACAACGCCAATATTGCAATCCCTATTAATACGGATGTAATTGCAGATTTCCCTGCTTTATTAGGCGATGTAAAAATGGTTTACAGAGAAAAAGGCACGTCAGTGTTAAGCACAATTTTACTTTCAAAAACGGGTACAAATTATACTGCTTCTTTTCCAGCTGCTGTTGAAGGAGCAATTTATGAGTATTATTATACTTTTTCTGACATTATCAGTGCGAGTTATTCTGGCACTAGTCCAACAAATGCTAATTTTGATGTAGTTGCCTTACAAAGAAATATTCCTAATTATTTATTAGTAGGTTTTAATAAATTAATTTACAACCAAGATTTTGAATCTCCATTAAGTACTAATTTCATTATGGGTAATGTTGCCTCTGATAATGCAACAGCAGGTAAATGGGAAGTAATCAACCCAATTTCATCAGCTATTGGCGGCGTTACTGTTCAAACAGGTAAAGATCACACTTCAGGTATTGGAAAATGTGCTGTAACAGATAATGCAAACAGTACATTTACATCCGCTACGGCGAATGATGTAGACGGTGGCAGAACCTCATTTATCACAGAAGAAATGGATTTAACTGGATTGACAAAACCTGTTATCTCTTTTTGGAGATGGTATTCGAATAGTCAAGGGTTAGAGCCTCGAAAAGATAAATGGAGAGTTTGGTTTTCTTATAACAATAATGGCGCTGGCTGGTCTAGCTGGTACAATTTAGAAAGAACGGTTCAACCAGATGTATCTTGGAGACAACAAATTTATTTGCCCAACCTTACATATGGTAACAAATGGAGATTAATGTTTACTGCCACAGATACTTCGCTTTCTACTTTCTTTAATACAAATGCATTAATAGAAGCTGCTGTAGATGACATTCAAGTATATGATATGGGTAGTTTCCCTGCTGGAATTACAGATTTAGGAAATTTATATTTATCTATTTATCCAAATCCGGCAAACAATGAAATTACGATTACATCAAATGAAGTAGGCGATGCTCAATTTACGATTTTAAACACCGTTGGACAAGCAGTTTATAACTCAAAATCATATTTTAAAAATAAACAAACCATCGATTGCACACCATTGGCCAATGGAATTTACTTTTTAAAATTAGAAATCAATCAAAAAACATCGGTCAAACGAATGATTATACGAAAATAAAAATTCAATGACAATATAAAAAGAAGCATTTACTTAATTGTAGATGCTTCTTTTGTTTATAAATACATAATTTTAAATTCATTTATTTTCAAAGTAGCGTTGAATCTTTTACCTTTGCGCTTTCAAAAAACATTAACATTTTTATCATGCATACACTATCAGAAATAGCATCACAAGTTAGAAGAGACATCGTTAGAATGGTTCATGGCGTACAAAGTGGACATCCAGGGGGATCATTAGGATGCACCGACTATTTGGTAGCGCTTTATTTTAAAATAATGAACCACAATCCTGCCTTTACAATGAATGGCAATAATGAGGATTTATTTTTCTTATCTAATGGCCATATTTCCCCTTTGTTTTACAGTGTTTTAGCAAGAAGTGGCTATTTTCCTATTTCAGAATTGGCTACTTTCCGAAAATTAAACACGCGTTTACAAGGTCATCCGGCAACGCATGAACATTTGCCAGGCGTAAGAATTGCCAGTGGTTCCTTAGGACAAGGCATGAGTGTTGCTATTGGTGCTGCTTTAACGAAAAAAATGAACAACGATCAATCTACAATATTCTCATTACATGGTGATGGAGAATTACAAGAAGGTCAAAATTGGGAAGCAATTATGTTTGCAGCCCACAACAAAGTTGATAATTATATTGCTTGTATTGATTTTAATGGTCAACAAATTGATGGATCAACAAACAATGTATTAAACTTAGGAAACCTCCGTGTAAAATTTGAAGCGTTTGGATGGACCGTTTTAGAAATGAACGGCAATGATATGGAAGAAATAGTGACTACCCTTGAGAAAGCAAAAACAATGTTAGGCAATGGAAAACCGATTTGCATAGTAATGAAAACCGAAATGGGACAAGGGGTAGATTTTATGGTTGGCACACATGAGTGGCATGGCATTGCACCCAACGATGAGCAACTAGCGAAAGCCTTGGCTCAATTGCCAGAAACCATGGGAGATTATTAAACAAAACATGCAAAAAAAAATAAAATACTTTTTAATAATAATGATAGGATTCAGTTTTTTGAATCCTTTTGTTTGTTTTGCACAATCATCAATTAAAAAAACAAGAATTTTATTTTTAATAGATGCTTCATCAAGTATGACCTACAATTGGAACCCAACGAATACCCGGTTTCAAGTTGCATCCAATATTTTATTGAATATTATTGATAGTATTTACTCCATTAATAATGAAATTGAATTTGCGGTTAGGACTTATGGCACTCAATATTCTTCACAGGAAAAAAATTGCTTTGATACCAAATTAGAAGTGCCGTTTAATTATCAAAATGTATCTCAAATAAAAACTCGTTTACAATATATTAAGCCTTATGGATTTTCTCCCATTGCCTACAGCTTGCAACAAGCATCAGAAAACGAATTAAATAATTCTACTATTTACGACTACAGCATCATTTTTATAACAGATGGAGGTGAAAGTTGCAATGGAGATATTTGCAATGTATTTAATAATTTATTAAAAAATAAAATAAGCATTAAACCATACGTAATAGGATTAGATAAAAATGAAAAATTAAAAAATTACTATGAGTGTTTAGGTAATTTTATAGAAGTAAATACGGCAGCTGATATTGATGAAGCTGTAAAAATGATTGTCAATGCAAATCGAAAAATTATTGAAAAACCAAAGCAATTGAAATTAGTTACTCAATTTTCTAACGTGCCTGTAATTAAAGATACCCTCAAAAAAACAGCAAAAGTAGATAGTGTTATCATTCAATTAAAAACAGACACTCTTTTGTTATTCATGATTGCAAAAAATTACCCTTTGTCTAAAATTAGCAAAACTAAACTACAAGGCAAAAAAATAAAAACTCAAACAAGCGAAGCTATTTTACGTTTCAATATAGAGGAAAAAACAGCAAAAATAGATACCCCTAAAATTAAAAGAGAAAACATTCAATTGTCGTTTTTAACCAGTACAAATCAATCCATTACTAAAACGATTTTTAAAATAAAAGCCAACCCTATTTCGTTTGCAAATAAAAAACCTGCATTGCTAAAATTTGCTTGGGAGGAGCCATTAAAAAAAGAAACCAATGTGTTACCTTTTTTAAAAATGAATAATTATTCAATTGCTCAATCTAATAAAAAAGCAATACTTAATGGAATAAAAATACCACCAGTAAAAAATAATAAAGCAACGCTTGCTTTTAATTGGGAAGAACCTATTGTGCGCGCTACTGATGTTTTCCCTAGCCTAATTGCAACGCCTGTAAATTTATCAGCCAATAAAAAAGCAACGCTTAAAGGCATAAAAATGCCACCCGTAAAAAATAATAAAGCAACGCTTGCTTTTAATTGGGAAGAACCTATTGTACGCTCTACTGATGTTTTCCCTAGTCTAATTGCAAAGCCGGTAAATTTATTAGCCTATAAAAAAGCAACGCTTAAAGGAAAAAAAATACCCCCAGTAAAAAATAATAAAGCAACGCTTGCTTTTAATTGGGAAGAACCTATTGTGCGCTTTACAACTGTTTTGCCTAATCTAAAAACAACTCCTATAAATTTATTAGCCAATAAAAAAGCAACGCTTAAAGGAAAAAAAATACCCCCAGTAAAAAATAATAAAGCAACACTTGCTTTTAATTGGGAAGAACGCAAAAAAGAAACATTGACAATTTTAATTGCAGCTAATTACCCTAAACGATATTCATATGCTTACCGATTGCCAAATAAAAAATTAGCCAGCACTAAAGGGAAGGCCACACTCCGTTTCATGGTTGCAGAGCCCAAAACCGTTGCTAAAAAAGATACCATTACAAAGCCCAAACCGAACAATGGCGAAATGAAATTTAAAGTGGAAACTAAAGAAAGTGACACTACAAAAATTCAAGTTTTTTTAGTGGGTCCCGATGGAAAATTTTATCAAAAAGCAAAACCTTTAATTGAAATTGTAGACTCCAAAACAAAACAACCCATTACTTCTTTTTCCCGAAAAATCATTAATGGAGAACCCGAAATTTTACCTTTCAGTGCAGGAACATATGATGTGTATATTAAAGAATACAATGTTGCCAGAGTGTACAATTTTCCTGTAAAAGAAAAAATGCTTAACAAAATTATTTTGGAACTTGAAGAAGGCACCCTGCATTTTGTATATGGCGCAAATTTAAAAAGACCTGTAGAATATTTTGCCAACGTAAAAAGACGCTTCCCTTCAGGTGCAATGATTGAACAAAAATGTACTGAAATCTTAAAATATGACCCAGGCACTTATTATGTAGAAATTAATACCATTCCTACCTTCAAACGAAGTTTTGAAATTGAATTTTTTAAAGAATACCTTTTATATATTGATGAACCCGGTACCATACAAATTACCAACACCAACTATGCCGGAAAAATAGAATTGCAATGTGTTTTAGGTGATCAGTTTGCTACTTTTTTAACTATGGATATTAAAGGAGATTTAGCTGCCCAAAAATTTGCGATGCAACCAGGTGTTTATAAAGCCATATTTCCTATAGATCCTAAATTGCCATTAGTAGGCAAAAAAATAATCGATTTTAAAATCAAATCTAACCAAATAACTTCTGTTGATTTAAAATAATCAATTTTACTGCACCAACAAAAAATATTGATAAATAATATCTTTCACTTTAGGTTTTAAGTTTTCACTTGCACCATCTAAAATATAGAAATCATTTGGAAATTTTTGTGGTCTATTTCCCAAGCGGCGTTTAGTTTCTTCTTTCAAAGCTCGTTGATCGCCATTGGCTTTAGCCGCAAAATTTTGCCACAACATTGTACTTGTCACTGGTACCGATTTTAGTTTTTGTTTACTTTCCTTATCATAAAATTCCACCATGCCACTCACATTTGCCCCTTTATTTTGCTCCAATTCAGTTACCTTACATCGCACGTGTTTAGTTACCATTTTATAAACATCGTTACCTAATGAATCTTTCACAACCTTATCACTCGCATCTTTTGCCAATACTCTTTCTTCAATGTCTTTTTCCTCAATATACTCCCGTTGAAACTCTTTTTCTGGACTCACATCAATGTTTTGTAAACGAACAATAATACTGTGTGAATAGGTA
>JBILBN010000077.1:0-11350 GCA_044353665.1 Chitinophagaceae bacterium
AGCATCATCAACGAAACAGATGAATTGATAAAAGATATTAAAATATCTAGAAATCAATATATCAACCAAGCGATAGCCTTTTATAATAATATCAAGAAGAAAAATAAGATTGAGAAACAATTAAGAGACTCTTCAAAATTAGTAGCAAAGAACTCAATGGAAGTATTAAAAGAATTTGAAGAATTAGAAGAAACGTTTGAATATGGAGATTAAGCAATGGTATTTTTATTTAGCCAATTTAAATCCTCAAAAAGGAACACTTGCAGGAAAAGTTAGACCTGTTTTGGTTATTCAATCCAACTCTTTAAACAAAAACAATCATCCATCTACCATTGTTTTACCTCTTACTACAAACGTTGTAAAAAATGCAAAATTGTTGAGACTCAATATAACTCACACTAATAAAAATGAATTAACCGAAGACTCTGATATTATGATTGACCAAATAATCGCTATTGACAACAAAAGATTTTTAAAAGAACTTGGGAAATTAGAAAATGAATATATTCCTATTTTAAAAGAGTATTTATTACACGTAATAGGTTGGTAAAAGAATATAAAAAAAAGAATGAAAGCGTATAAAAGACATTTAGTAACAGCTGCTTTGCCTTATGCAAACGGCCCTGTACATATAGGACATTTAGCAGGAAACTTTTTACCTGCCGATATTTATGCTCGATATTTGAGAGCAAAAGGAGAAGATGTAAAATTTATTTGTGGCACTGATGAACATGGTGTTCCGATTACCATTCGTGCCATGAAAGAAGGGGTAACGCCTCAAGATATTGTGGATAAATACCATAAAATTATTGACGAAAGTTTGAAGACAATGGGCATTTCATTTGATATTTTTTCTCGTACGTCTAATAAAATTCATCATGAAACGTCGCAAACTTTTTTCAAAAACTTATATGATAAAGGTTTGTTTGAAGAAAAAGAAAGTGAACAATATTTTGACGAAGAAAAACAAACTTTTTTAGCCGATAGATATATCACAGGAACCTGTCCAAAATGTGGCAATGAAAATGCGTATGGCGACCAATGTGAAAAATGTGGCAGCACATTAAGTCCTGATGAATTGATTAATCCTAAAAGTACTTTAAGCGATTCTGTCCCGATAAAAAAGAAAACAACCCATTGGTATTTACCATTGCAAAACTATGAGCCTTGGCTTAAACAATGGATTGTAGAAGATCATAAAGAATGGAAAAACAATGTTTATGGTCAATGTAAAAGTTGGTTAGACAATGGATTGCAACCAAGAGCGATGACGAGAGATAGCAATTGGGGGGTTCGCCTCCCTGCCCTCCAAGGGAGGGTTCTGCAGGACTCCTATAAAACTGCTAATCCTTTAACTTATGGAATACTAAAAGAATTCTCTGAAAATCATAAAAACAACCCAACTAAAGCTGAACAAATATTATGGGAAGGTTTAAGAGGAAAAAAATTAGACGGTTATAAATTTAGAAGACAACATATTGTTGGAGATTTTATTGCTGATTTTATTTCTTTATCTAATAATTTAATAATAGAAGTAGATGGGTTAATTCATCAAATTCCAGAAAATAAATCGAATGATGCAGAAAGAACGAAAACTTTAAATGAATATGGTTTTCAAGTATTAAGATTTACAAATGATGAAGTGATTCAAGAAACGGATAAAGTTTTAGATAAAATTACACAATTCATACAAGAGAACCCTCCTTTGGAGGGCAGGGAGGCTGGAAAGGTCCTCTACGTTTGGTTTGATGCACCAATAGGATATATTTCAGCAACAAAAGAATTGACTAATCAATGGGCAGATTATTGGTGTCAAGAGGATACAAAATTGGTTCATTTTTTAGGAAAAGATAATATTGTATTTCACTGCATTATTTTCCCGGCCATGTTAAAAGCCCATGGTGGATTTGTTTTACCAGACAACGTTCCTGCCAATGAATTTTTAAACATTGAAGGAGAAAAAGTTTCGACCTCAAGAAATTGGGCTGTTTGGGTTGATGAATATGTTAAAGATTTTCCGGATATGCAAGATGCGATGCGTTACACGCTTATTGCCAATGCACCTGAAACTAAAGACAATGATTTTACTTGGAAAGATTTTCAAGACAGAAACAACAGTGAATTAGTAGCCATTTTAGGCAACTTTGTGAATCGTGCTTTTGTGTTGATGCATAAATTATGTAATGGTCGAGTTCCTGCCTTTCATTTAGAAGCAAAAGATGAAAAAGACGATGCCTTATTTGAAAAAATTGTAAACACTAAAAAACAATTAGAGCAAAGCATCGAACAATATCGTTTTAGAGAAGCCTTGTTTACGGTAATTGATTTGGCTCGAGAAGGAAACAAATATTTGCAAGACAAAGAGCCTTGGAAACACACGGACAATCAAGTTTTAGTTGATAATACGTTGCATTTATGCCTACAACTGTGTGCGAATTTGGCAATTTACATAAATCCATTTTTACCATTTACAGCTAAAAAAATGTGTAAATTAATGAAGGTGGTCGATAAAATGTTGGAATGGGAAAATGGAGGTAGCTTAGAATTATTAAAAGTCAATTATCCATTAAATCCACCCGAATTATTGTTTAGAAAAGTGGAAGATGAGGAAATAGCATTTCAAAAATCTAAATTAGAAAGCAACAAAATCCAAAATGTAATAGAAACTACAAAACCCGACATCGGACATCAGACATCGGACATCAAGAGTGAAATTCAGTTTGATGATTTTGAAAAAATAGATTTACGAGTAGGTAAAATTATTGAAGCAATTAAAGTGCCTAAAGCAGATAAATTATTGCAACTAACTGTTGATTTAGGATTTGAAAAAAGAACCGTTGTAAGTGGTATAGCTGCACATTATACACCAGAAGAAGTCATTGGCAAACAAGTAACTTTAGTAGCTAATTTAGCCCCACGAAAAATGAGAGGAATAGAAAGCAACGGCATGATTTTAATGGCTGAAAATGCTGAAGGAAAATTGATATTTGTGAATCCGAGTGAAGAGGCTATAAATGGTTGTAGTGTGAAATAAACGTAATAAAAAATGATTAAATACTTAAAAGACTCATTTAAAAGGAAAATAGCAAGACGTTTTACAAAAGAATATCCTTCAATAATTTCAACATATAATATAAAAAATATTGGTGAAGTTGAATTTGCAAATTGGTCTAATCCATTTCAAAGCCCAATTCCTTTAGATGAAAACATGATTGAGTTTTTTAATCAATTTATTAAACCTGGGGATTTAATTATTGACATTGGTGCTCATATTGGTGATACTACTGTTCCTATGTCACTTTGTTCAGGTGCTCAAGGTTTAGTAATAGGATTTGACCCAAACCCTTATGTTTTTAAAATATTAGAAAAAAATGCTATTTTAAATAAAGATAAAACAAATATAGTACCTATAAATTTTGCTATTTCCCAGAAAGAAGAGGAGTTTTATTATATTTCTTCAGAAGCTTCGTTCTGTAATGGTGGTATTTCTTTAACCACTAAAAGTAAACACGGAAAATTCATATATCCTCAAAAAATAAAAGGTGTTAATCTTAAAAATTTTTTAGATGAGAATTACAAGGTATGGTTGGCAAAATTGTCTTTTATCAAAATTGATACAGAAGGCTTCGATAAAGAAATTTTAAAATCTATTAAAGATTTAATCATTTTTTATAAACCTATTATTGTTGCCGAAAGTTTTTGTAAAGCAAATAATGCTGATAAACTTGATTTATATGATACTATTGATAAATTGGGTTATGAAATTCATTATTTTGAGGACTTTTCAATTCATTCAAAAATCAAAAAATCAATGCTTCGTGAGGAAATATTAAATTACAAGAATACAATAAATGTTTTAGCATTGCCTAAATAATTCTTCAATTTTTCTAAATTGTTAAACTTTAGAAAAATGAATAGACTCTTTTTATAACGGTATCGAGCTTTTATTGACTCCAATAATTCCTTTAATATTGATGATTTTATATTCCGAAAAGTTTTGATTGGATTCTAATCCATCACCATATATAATTTGTGTTGGGGTGGTTATTTTAACGAATTTCTCCGTATAAAATTTTTGAATTTTCTCATTCCACACTAACTCTTCTGTATTGAGTTGTTCCTTTTTATTATTGAATATAACCACGCTGTCTCTAACCAATACATTCCCGTTTTGTTCAAAATACTTACCATATTTTGCGGTGAGTGTGCTGGTGCTTTTTAAACTGTCATCAAAAAATTCCATCTTCAACCCATTTTTCATTTCGATATATGGCACTAATGTATTTTGAATATGATTGAATGTTTTAGTCGTCAATCGAGCTTTTACAAAACCTTCTTTGCTGTATAAAATGGTCACCTCTTCTGCTCTTTCAGTATTGAGCATACTGTTATCAATAGTAGACTTAAATTTACTTAGGTCATTCTTACAGGAGAGTAAAAATAAAAAAACGAAGAAGATTAGGTTGTAGCGTGACATGTTGATTGATTAATCATATTTACGTTTGACAAACCATTTGTCATTTAAAGTTAAACCAATACAAAAACGTTTATAGGTTTCTTTAACCAATCCATTGTTGGTAGTTCCTCTACTTCCTATTTCTAATGCAAAATTAATTTGACCGATACTTAGATTCGTTCTTCTGATCGGATAGCCAAACCCAGCGGTAATGGCAGATCTTGTCAAGGGTTCATTATTAAATCTAAAAATATCTTGACCATGGTAAGCGCCTATTCTGTAGGTCATTCGTTTAAACGTATTATTTACTGAATTCACATCAGGCGTAATTGAACCTCCCACTTTTACATACCAAGTTCTGTTCGTAGAGTCTGCTTTTGCATCATAAGAATAATTTGACCAATTTGAAGTTGTAAAATCTGCTCCAACTTGCCAATAATCACCATTTTTTAGCATAAACCCTACCCCTAAATTTGAAGGTATAATTATTTTACTTCTTTGTTCACGTAAACTGTCAAGATTAAAAGAATAATCTGGAGCTGAAAGAACACCTATATAAGACCCCCACTCTTGATCTCGTTTAGCCCGAATAGATTGTTTCCCAGTATATGAAAAACCAATATTTACTGTATAATCTTTATTAATTGCTTTATTCATTAATGCGCCAACTTGCCAAAAAACGCCTCCCATTGTATATCGAGAGCTGTTGAAGCTAGACAATATTTTAAGTGTATCTGTAAATTCAGACTCAGTAGTGTTTGTAATATTTCCAAAATTATATCCCGTATTGAAACCCAATGAAATGTCTTTTATTTTATAAGCTGCTCCTATATATATTTTTTGAAGACCACCTCCACCATAATAGGTTCTAGTTATTTGAGAAACATTTGGCAATGAAATTACATCTTGCATTTGATATTTAGAACGTGTTTGAGGAAGTAATCCAAAACTCATGCCTAATTTTTTAGACAAGGCTAAACCAATATTTACATAATTAATAGAGGTAGCACCAGTTCTATTTGCACCCGTTGCATTTTTTATATTCACAGAGCTCCCTTCTACTGAAAATTGATAGGATGTCATTTTTAAACCGGTATAAGTTGCAGGATTAGTTGGATTGGCAATTAAACTATTGTCGTCGGCAATTGAAACACCTCCCATACCTCTATTAGAAACATTTTCAGTTTGCTTGATATTCCCTAATCCATATCTCGAATAAGGTGAATTTTCTTGAGCCTGAATATAGGTAGTTGAAAATAAAATAGCACTCAAGGCTATTGTTTTTTTAGTAATGTTGATCCAATATTGCATATAATCCTTTAAACAAAAAATTTGTGTCCGCAAATATCTTGTTTTTCAATCGGCTTTCAAAGAAAGGACTATCTCCTCCAGTTAAAACTGCGTTAATTCTTCCATATTGGGTTTCAAATCGGGCTATCATTCCATCAATTTCTGCAGCAATTCCATTTATTGCACCACTTCTTATTGAGGTATCTGTGTCGTATCCTAAAACTGACAAATGACCTTCTCTTTCAACAAGGGGTAATTTATCGGTAAATTGGTGCATGGCTTTCAATCTAAGCTCAACTCCAGGAGAAATTGCACCGCCTCTAAAGGCATTATTTTTAGCTAAAAAATTATACGTAATGCAAGTTCCTATTGAAATAACAATACTGTCTTCTTTAGGATGTAATTTACTCAAAGCCGCCACTAATGCAAGTCTATCGTTACCTAACGTTTCAGGAGAACCATAAGCATTTAAAAAAGGCAATCGAGTTTTTGAATTTAACAGTATAAATTTTGTATTGGCCTCTAGTAAAACATCAATCTCTTTTGAGTGCACAATATTGGAGGATAAAATAGCACGTTGTGGTTTGTGCATTTCAATTATTTTCCCTATCGTAAAAATGGCCTCTTCTTGCGTAAAAATAATCGTATCGGTCATTTTATCTCCTAAAAACAAGGCTGCTTTTAAGTTTGTATTTCCAAAATCAAGACAAAGTGAAACGGGTAACATTTATTTTTATATTCCGCTAAATTAACTACTTAAATTTAATATTATCACTTTTTGTGATTAATATCTGAGAATAAAAGGTGAAATTATTCAGAAATCGACAATTTTCGAAAATGACCATTCAATTGTATTCGTTCTTTTAAACTATGAAGTTCTATAATTGTTGGAATTATTTTTTTTAATTGTTCTAAAACAAACGCTTGTCGTTGTTCTTCTTTAAACAAATTTAGCAATTCATACTCTTCTTGTAAAGACAATCCAATATGATGCGCTATATCATAAGAAGATAATTCAGCATCCATTTTTTTATATTTTTTTTCAATTTCTAAAAGTTGATGAAAATGGCGCAATTCATTTATAATTACATTCATTTTTGAGAGAATAACACTTTGGCTATTTTTAGGATAATTGACAATGGCTCCTTGATATAATTTATCAGGAATATTTTCAACAGTTTCTAAAATCCTAAAAACAGATTCCCCAATGGTTTTAATATCCATTTCGCCAGACTCTTTTTCATTTTCTATAGATAGTATTTTGACTGTAGTACCTAATTCTGAAATTCCAGATTTTAATACTGGAGTAATTCCAAACGGTTTATTTTCTGCTAAACAATCTTTTATGAGCTGAATATAACGAGGTTCAAAAATATGTAGGTTTAAATTTTCGCTAGGATAAACTACAATTTTTAATGGAAATATGGGTATAAATTTTGTCATGCTATTTTATATATCAAGGTCTAAAAAATCATCTAAATCTCTGCGTTTTAACTTAGTTGGTCGGCCTACTTTACTTAATCGTTTACCTGTGTAAAAGCTGCTTACCAAAGGCTTTTCTTTATTTCGATCTTCATCAGGTGTTAAATCAATATAGTTTTTAATAGCCACTTCATAACTAACTCTATTAGCAAGTATACCGGTTACTTTAATCGTTAATTTTCCAGCTTCATTTCTTACTTCATACTCTTCATTCAATATTACTGGTTTTGACGGTTTTATATTTTCACCTTTCCATTTTACTTTGCCGCTATCACAGGCATCAGTAGCAATACTTCGAGTTTTAAATAATCGTATCGACCATAAATATTTATCTATCCTAACTTTTTCACTCATTTTTATTAATATTATAATTTATACTTAATGTTTTTCAATAATCACATAAGCAATTGCATACGAATCGGTGTGCGAAATACTAACATGTATATTCGAAAATTTTTTTTCTTCATATTCTTCTAAGGATTTTCCGTTCAATTTAATAAAAGGCTTGCCATCTTGATTATGAATAGTCTCAATTTCTGGCAAACGATGATTTCCAATAAATTTTACACCATACGCTTTTAAATAAGCCTCTTTTACAGCCCAACGAGCAGCATAATGAATAAAAGGTTTTTTTTGTTTATCGCAATATGCAATTTCATTTTCAGAAAAAACATGTGTTTTAAAAAAATCACTACGAGCAATTTTTTCTTCGATACGATAAATCTCTACAATATCTGTTCCTATGCTAGCAATCATGGTTGCAATGTAAATATTTTTTTAGAATTCAATGATAATCTATAAATAAAATATCTTTTTTAAGGATAGGATTTGTGTAATAAACTAAAAATAAAAATAAAATTCATCCTTCCATCAGAAAATCAAAATAAATACAGTAGTTTTTTTTATCTTTGACATCAATGCAATTATTAGACGGAAAATTAGTTTCAGCCCACATTAAAGAAGAAATAAAAAAACAAGTTCAAGAACTTACTTGTGCTGGGAAACGTGCCCCTCATTTAGTAGCTATTTTGGTTGGCGAAAATCCTGCAAGTCAGGCCTATGTTGCATCAAAAGTAAAAAACTGTGGTGAACTAGGTTTTGAATCTACTTTAATTAAATATGATGCGGATGTTGCTGAAGACGTTCTTTTAAATAAAATTAAAGAATTTAACAATAATAAATTAGTAGATGGTATTTTAGTTCAATTGCCATTACCAAAGCATATTTCGGAAGACAAGGTTATTGAAACCATTCATCCATCAAAAGATGTGGATGGATTTCACCCAGTGAATTTAGGGAAAATGATGTTAAGTTTACCTACGTTCATCCCCGCAACACCTTATGGAATTATGTTGATGCTGCAATACTATGGCATAAAAACAGCCGGCATGAATTGTGTAGTTATTGGCAGAAGCAATATTGTAGGAACGCCTATGAGTTTATTACTAAGTCGAAATGCTGAACCAGGAAATTGCACCGTTACCTTGTGTCATTCAAAAACTAAAAACATGAAAGAAATTTGTCTTGCTGCAGACATCATTGTGGCAGCAATAGGCAAACCAAAATTCGTTACTGCCGACATGGTAAAAGATGGGGCAATAATCGTTGATGTAGGCATTAATAGCGTTGAAAGTTCAGAAACAAAATCGGGCTTCCGTTTAGTTGGTGATGTCGATTTTGAAAACGTAAAAGATAAATGCAGTTTCATTACACCTGTCCCTGGTGGTGTAGGTTTAATGACTATTTGTGCATTAATGAAAAATACCTTGTTAGCCAATTTAAACAATCAATAATTTAATTTTTATGTACGCAAATAAACTTCCTGTGATGGAAACATTTTATTCTATTCAAGGTGAGGGAAGTTATCAAGGTCATGCTGCATTTTTCATTCGCTTAGGTGGATGTGATGTGGGCTGTGTTTGGTGTGACGTAAAAGAAAGTTGGGATGCCGAAGCACACCCTAAAATATCTGTTGAAGAGTTAGTGAATGAAGTAAAACTTTCTAAAACTGAAATCGTGATTGTCACCGGTGGTGAGCCACTTTTATATGATTGCACCGAACTAACAACTGCATTACAAAACGAAAATTTTAAAACCCATATAGAAACGAGTGGATCATCTCCACTTTCAGGTAGTTGGGATTGGATATGCCTTTCTCCCAAAAAGTTTAAAGCCCCATTCGATTCGGTTTTAGCTCAAGCCAACGAATTAAAAGTGGTTGTGTTCAATAAATCAGATTTTGAATGGGCAAAACAACATGCCGAAAAAGTTGGACCCAATTGCGTCCTTTATTTGCAGCCCGAATGGAGCAAGGAAAAAGAAATGCTTCCTCTTATTACTGCATTTATTCAAGAAAATCCTCAATGGAAATTGTCTTTACAAATTCATAAGTACATGAATGTGCGCTAATTTTTTATTTTTTCAAAAATTCTATAACAACTTCAAACCCTTGCCTGGGAGCAATTGAATGCATGCAAGGTTCCAATTTTTTTATTTCAAATTGAGTTGAAAACAGTGTTTTATATTCTTCCATATTTCCACCAAATGGAGGTCCACCTTCAAAGCTTCGGTTAAATAAAACACCAGTTAAAATCCCTTTTTCATTTAATGATTGATGTATTTTTTCGACATATTTTTTTCGCAATGAAGGATTAATAGCACAAAAAAATGTTTGTTCTAAAATAATATCGAATTTCATTTCTTGGTCAAAAAAATTGCATAAAATAATTTTTACTGATGGGTTATTTTTATATTTTTCTTGTAATTTTTTCACAACCGATGGTGCAATATCAATGATGGTAATGTTTGTAAAACCTGCGGATACTAAATAGTCTGCTTCGTAGGCATTGCCTGCCCCAGGAATTAATATAGCCGCATTTTTATCGGCAATATGATCAATGCAATTTTTTAAGGGAGGTGAAACAAATCCAATATCCCATCCAATATTATTCTCTAGATATCGAACATCCCAATAATCTTGATTTAGTGCTAATTCCATAATATTTTATAAAATTACAATTTTATTTCGCCCTAATTTAAGCACCCCATCTTCTTCCAATTTTTTCAACAATCTGCTTACTACGACTCTGGCAGTTGCAAGCTCGTTGGCTAATTGTTCATGAGAAACAATCAGTATTTTACTATTCGTTAATTCTACTTTTTTATTTAAAAGAGACAACAATCGTTCATCCACTTTTTTAAAAGCAACTTCATTTACAACTTCTAGCAATTCCTCAAATCGTTTGTGGTAGAGTTTAAAAATATACTCCAGCCATTGTGGAAACTCTTTTATAAATAATATTAATTTATCAACTGGTAAAAACAAAATCTCTGCATCTTCCTCCACCTCTGCTTTTATCTTACTAACGTCTTGATGCAATCCACCTAAAAAAGACATTATGCAACTTTCGCCTTCTTTTATATAATACAATAATATTTCTCTGCCGTCGTCATCTGTGCGCATAACTTTGAGACTGCCAGTAATAACTATTGGAATAGAACGAATAATACTACTTTCATTTAAAATTATATCGCCTTGTTTAAAATTTTTTACAAAACTATTTGAATATAATTTTTCCAATAGTTCGGGATTAGATTTAAAATTTTCAAAGCTATTAATTGATTCCATCACACAAAAGTAATTGAATATAACAGATGATGTACGTAAATTTATCAACGTCGAAACGTTTTTTTCATTTATCAATAACTGAAAAATGGCTATTCTTTTAGAATAGCCACTTTTATATTATTACATGAGGTAGAAATTATCTACTATTTTCTATTCTCTATTTCATCTACCATTCGGTTTATGATTTCAGCAATTTCAAATACCCCTTGATCGCCTTTTCCTTGAATACGCAAAGCAGCAGATTGAGCGGTCATTTCTTTTTCGCCAATCACCAACATATACGGCACATGCGCAATTTCAGTATCTCTAATTTTCTTGCCAATTTTTTCAGCTCTATCATCTATTTCAACCCGAATGCCTTTTTTCTTTAATTGTTTTTGAACGTCTTTGCAATAATCCATAAACTTATCCGAAATCGGAAGGATTTTTACTTGCAAAGGAGCTAACCACAATGGAAATTTACCAGCATAATGTTCCAACAAGAAACCAATAAA
>JBILBN010000078.1:0-11233 GCA_044353665.1 Chitinophagaceae bacterium
TTCAACTAACTTAGGATTATTCAGTTTACCTTCAGATTTGAATGGAGATACTTATGTGGATGGATCAGATTTCCCATTATTTGATATTAACAGTTCAAATTCACTTTATTCTCAACATCCATAATAAATAAATAATAATTTTTATGCCTTTTGCGGTTTATCAAAACCACAAAAGGCATTTTTTGTAAGTTTTTAAAACATTTATAAAACGGATAAGAACCGCTTTAGTAAATAGAAAAAATTTGCGGTGTACAGCGTAAAAAGTAAATTTTTTATTTGAATAGCTGATTTTTTATAAAGTTGAGTTTGAAAAAGTGTTAGATTCTAAATTGCATCATCATTAAACTCTAAATTGAGCAATTATTTAATGAAAAAAAAGTGTAAATTTGAAATATTATATTTTATAAATAAAGAAAAATAATCATATAAATAATAATTTACTATGGGTTTATTTTCAAAAATTTTGTCGTTTTCTCCTATCAAATTATTAGGACATCGTTTTGTATCTACGTGGGTTGTACTTACAATTGATTTATTGTTGATTTCGTTTTCGTTGCTTTTATCATTTTTATTATTAACAAACACGCAGTTACACAATCACGATGTTTCATTTATAGAATACTATAAAGGGGTAGCCAGTGTACTGTTTTTTGCATTAATAGGCCACTTTGTATTTAAGCCACATTTAGGCCTAATACGACATACAACATTACATGATATTAAAAGAGTGTTTTTTGCAAGGTCGATGTCATTTGGATTAAATATTTTATTCATAATCTATATTTCTAAAATTTTTGATTTGCATAATTATGCAATACCACTTAGGGTTTCAACAATCAATTTTGTACTCAGTTTATATTTATTGATCCAGTTTAGGTTAGGCATAAAATACATTTTCAATTTAGGCAAACAACTTAAAAATAAAACAAAAGCAATTATTTATGGAGCTGGCCAAACAGGCCATTTAGTATTTGATTCTTTGTTGGAAACGTACGCCATTGTTGCTTTTGTAGATGATAACGTAAGCTTAAAAGGAAGGGTTTACAAAGGGGTGCCAATTATTTTATTTGATGAAAATTTTGAAAAATATGTCGCTAAGAATGATGTAAAGGAGGTTATTCTTGCCATTCAGAAAATATCGCCAGTCAATAAAAGAAAAATTGTAGACAAATGTATTGCTGTAGGTGTTGAAATAAAAATTGTACCTCCAGCTAAAAATTGGATAAAAGGAGAATTAAATCTGTCTCAAATAAAAGTAGTCAAAATTGATGAGTTGCTTGGTCGAGATGTGATTAATTTAGATAACAAATTGTTACAATATAAACTCCAAGATAAAGTTGTTTTGGTAACAGGCGCTGCAGGAAGTATAGGTTCAGAAATTGTAAAACAACTTATTTACTACAAGCCTAAATTAGTTATTTTGGTAGATCAGGCAGAATCGCCTTTATATAATCTTGAACTAGATTTGATTAATTTAAATAAGAATCAAATAGAAACGAAGATTATTTTAGCAGATGTAAGGGATTTAAATACAATGAATGAAATATTTCAAAAACATCAAATTAATTGGGTGTTTCATGCAGCTGCTTATAAACATGTGCCAACAATGGAAATGAATCCGAAAGAGGCCGTAAAAATTAATATTTTAGGAACAAAAATAATTGCCGACTTAGCTGACCAATACAAGGTGGAAAAAATGGTATTTATTTCAACTGATAAAGCGGTAAACCCAACCAATGTGATGGGCGCTACGAAACGCACAGCAGAAATGTATGTACAAAGTAAAAATAATCACTCAACTACTGCTTACATTACCACTCGATTTGGCAATGTGTTAGGTTCAAATGGATCAGTAATCCCTATTTTTGAAAAACAAATTGCTAGTGGTGGACCTGTTAAAGTTACCCATCCAGACATTACCCGATTTTTTATGACCATACCAGAGGCTTGTCAACTCGTATTAGAAGCAGGTGCAATGGGAGAAGGCGGTGAAATATTTGTTTTTGATATGGGAGATTCAGTAAAAATAATAGACTTAGCCAAAAAAATGATTCACTTGTCCGGATTACAACCCGATAAAGATATTGAAATACAGTTTACAGGATTAAGACCTGGTGAAAAATTGTATGAAGAATTATTAAATGATACTGAGTCTATCATACCTACCCATCATGATAAAATTATGAAAGCAAAAGTTGCTCAAAATAATTATTTCTTTATACAAGAAGAATTAAATAAGTTAAATGAACTTATTAATGTAGTAGCAAGTGACAATACAATTGTTAGTTCGTTAAAAAATATTGTTCCAGAATTCATCAGTCAAAACTCATTTTTTGAAAAATTAGACATCAAAAATAACGAGGAAGTAGAAACGTTAAAGCGTAATAAATTTTAATTCAAAGTTATATTAACGCTTTATTTTACCTGCTTTAATTAATTTAAATTAAATTGCACAAAATTTATATAAATGAAAAATTATATTTTGATAGTTTTTTCTTGCTTATTAATTGTTTCCTGTAAGGTTCATACCGAAAAATATATCTATTTTCAACATAAAAATACAGATACATTAGCCATAATTGCGAATTCTGTTTCTAAAACGACAAGTGAACATACTGTGTTTCAAGCAGATGATTTAGTGGCAATAACGGTTTCATCTATTGATCCTGAAGCGGTAAGGCCATTTGTAATGGGTTTATCGAGCAAAGGAGATGTGTCAAAAGGCGATAATGCACCAGGTTATTTGATAGATGCTGATGGAAATATTGATTTTCCATTGATAGGTACAGTGAACATTTTAGGTTTAAATAGAATACAAGCAACTGTTTTGTTAAAAGAAAAAATAAAAAGTTATGTAAAAGATCCTATCGTGCATGTAAGTTTACAAAATTTTAAAATTACAATTCTTGGAGAAGTTTCCAAGCCAGGCGTTTATACGATGAATCATGAAAGAATTTCAGTGCCAGAAGCGCTAGGATTGGCTGGCGATTTAACAATCAATGGAGTTAGACATAATGTGTTATTAATAAGAGACGAAGAAGGAATTAAAAGGGAAATTCGAATCGATTTAACATCAAGAGATATATTTCGATCACCTTATTATTATTTGCATCAAAATGATATTCTATATGTAGAGCCTTCTAAAAGTAAAATAACATCTACCAAACCAGTAACTGTTTACGGAAGCTTAGCCATTGCAGGAACTTCTTTATTAATAAGCATTTTAAATCTTTTGACACGATAATATGAGTATAGAAAACGAACATGAATTTTTTCAAGAAGAGAATTCAGAATCAGGTTTTAATATAAAAGTAATACTGGGTAAACTATTGAATCATTGGTTTTGGTTTACCATTGGGTTAATGATTGCTTTTATTACTTCTTTTATGTATTTGCGTTACCAAATTCCCATTTATCAGGCAAAGGCAACCGTATTAATTAAAGATGAGAAAAAAGGTGGGGCATTATCAGAATTATCGGCATTTTCTGATTTAAATATCATGACGGGCTCGAGTAGCCTAGATAATGAAATAGAAATATTTAAATCACGAAACCTAATGGCAAGGGTGGTAAGAGATTTGAATTTACAAACGAGTTATTTTGTACAAGGAAAAGTTATTGAGAAAGAGGTATATGCTAATTTGCCTTTTAAAGCAATTTACTATGATGATAGAAGCAAATTAGACAATAGTTTTGCAAGCTTTTCGATCAAAGTTATAGATAATAATTATTTTGAATTTTTTGAAGGGAAAAAAAAACCGGCTGAAAAAAAATCATTTTCTGATACCTTTAAAACCTCTGTTGGAACTATAATGATTGTTCCAAATCAAAAGTATATTTCAAATTGGGCCAATAAAAATTTTCAAATAAAACTGAGTTCAGTCAATTCAATAGTAGATAATTATTTATCGATTTTGACGGTGAAATCGCTTTCAAAAACAGCTAGTTTAATCGAATTGTCATTTAATGATCGCTCAAAAGAAAAAGCAAAAGATATTATAAATAATTTAATTTTTCAACACAATCAAGATGCCGTTAATGATAAAAATCAAATTGCAAAAAATACGGCTTCATTTATCAATGATCGTTTACAATACATTACCAATGAATTATCAAATGTAGAAAGCAGTGCACAGCAATATAAACAAAACAATAATGTAGTTGATGTTGTTTCTGAAGCAAAATTATATTTAGAGTCTGATCAATTGAACGAACAACGAATTTCTGAATTAAGTTCACAACAAAAAGTTGCCGACAATATTTATGAATATATTATTCGTAATAATAATGCCGATTTGATCCCCACTAATTTTGGTATTGCAGATGGCAACAGTGTGGCAAATATTAGTAGTTATAATCAATTAATTTTAGAACGAAATCAAAAAATTAAAAGTACTAGCGAAATTCATCCAGCCATTATAGCCTTAGATGAACAAATTAACAGCTTGAAACAAAATGTTATTTCAGGTATAAAAAATTACAGAAACTCATTACAAATTCAACGCAATGCTTTAGCAAAACAAAGCGGTTTATTCAATTCTAAAATTTCATCGGTACCAAGATACGAGCGTCAAATAAAATCAATAAGCCGTCAACAAGAAATTAAAGAAGGATTGTATCTTTATTTATTACAAAAAAGAGAGGAAACCAATATTGCTTTAGCCGTTACTGTAGCCAATGCAAAGACCATAGACAGCGCTTTTAGCAATGGAAATGCCATATTTCCAGATAAAAAGAAAATCTATACCTTGGCTTTTGCATTAGGTTTATTCATTCCAGCATTACTCATTTATTTGAAAGAAATTTTAGATACAAAAGTGCATAGTATTAAAGATTTAGATGCACTAAATATGCCTTTTGCAGGGGACATTCCATTCACTGAATACGAAGATCGTTTAATTATTACAAAAGGTTTATCCACCAATTTAGCAGAAGCCTTTAGAATGGCTCGTACCAATCTTGATTTTCTTACGAGCTCGGTTAAAGATAGCGGAAAAGTTATCCTTATTACCTCTACTTTGCCAGGAGAAGGAAAATCATTCGTGTCATTAAATTTAGCGTCTACAATAAGCCTTACCAACAAAAAAGTGGTTTTAGTTGGTATGGATTTAAGAGCACCCAAATTACTAGAATACTTAAATTTAGATATAGATAAACCTTTAGGCATTACCAATTTTATTATCGATGACCAGTTAACCGTTGATGATATTATTTTGAAAAAACCCACAAGAGAAAATATTGATGTAATTATCTCTGGCGATATTCCACCAAATCCATCAGAATTGTTATTAGATGATCGAATTAAATTGCTTTTTGAACAACTAAAACAGCTGTATGATTATATCATTATTGATACTGCTCCTGTTGGAGTGGTAACGGATACCATTTTAATGAGTGATTATGCAGATGCTACATTATATATTGTGAAAGCAGAATTTTTGGAAAAACGTATGCTAAATGTTCCTTTAAGCTTATATCATGAAAAACGTTTGAAAAATATGGCATTGCTTTTAAATGGAACCAATCTACTAAAAGGTTATGGTTACGGTTATGGTTATGGCTATGGTTATGGCTATGGTTATGGCTACGGAGATTATACGAAAGATGAAGTAGTCAAAGAAAGTTTCTTTCATAAACTAAAACAGAAAATATTTAAACCAAAGGCAGAAAATAATCAGTAAAAAGCATCTTTAATGTGAAGCAATTCGGGTTCAGTATCTTTTTTTAAGATAATGGAAATGACATCAAACCGAATATCTTTATATTGTTTATCAATCAAAAATACTTGAGAAGCTTCTGTTATGTTTTTAATTTTTGTATAGCTGATTGCATTTTCAGGCATCCCCATTTTTAAGTTAGTACGCGTTTTTACTTCCACAAAAATATAAATGTCCTCTTTTTTTAAAATAATATCGATTTCTTTGTGGCCAGCGGTCCAATTTTTTTCAACTAACTCATATCCACTATCTAAACAATATTGCAACGCCATTTCTTCGCCTAACATTCCAATTTTTTTGTTTTTGCTCATTATGCCTTAAATTTACAATCTTTTTAAAAAATATATATGAAAAGTCTGATAGAAAATTTTACTACACAACTGGTCGAGGCATTAGCTATTGGCAAAAAAAGTAAAATTATATTTACCAAAAAAATATTTAATCAAGTAGTCGTTAGTGGATTAGGAGGAAGTGGCATTGGAGGAACAATTATACAAGATTATGTTTTTGATCATTTATCAATTCCTTTTGTAGTAAATAAAAATTATTTTATTCCTAAATCAGTTAATTCCGATACGCTTTTTATTGCATGTTCATACTCTGGCAATACCGAGGAAACCTTAATGGCTGTGGAAGAAGCTAAAAAAAGAAAAGCCAATATTGTATGTATTACCTCTGGTGGTGCATTAGCCGATTTTGCTACTCAAAATAAATATCCTTTAATATTGGTTCCAGGAGGAAATCCACCAAGAGCCAGCTTAGGCTATTCATTAGTTCAAATTTTATTTGTATTAAATAAGGCAAAATTAATAAACACTTCTTTTATCAAAGAAATAGAATCGAGTATTTTATTAATAAATAAAGATACCAAAAAAATACAAGCAAATGCCTTAAAAATAGCTACACAAATTAAGGGTAAACAAATTGCTATTTATACCACCGTGGGGCACGAAGGCATTGCGATCAGGTTTAGACAACAAATTAATGAAAACAGCAAACAACTAGCCTGGACCAATGTGATTCCCGAAATGACACACAATGAAATTGTAGGTTGGAAAAAAGAGCATGAAGAGCTAGCCGTTATTTATTGTGCAGCAAAAAACGATTTTGAAAGAAATTTGCGTCGCATGAAAGTATTAAAAGAAGTTACTAAAAAACACAAAGCAACAATTGTTGATATTGATATTAAAGGAAATTCATTTTTTGAACAAGTGTTCCTATTTGTTCACTTAACAGATTGGATTTCGGTATTTTTAGCGGAGTTAACCAATACAGATACTTTAGAGGTTAAAGTGATAGATCATTTAAAATCAAACATGGCAAAAAAATAATATTGCAAATATCAAAATCTTAATAGAGATTTGCACACTAGGATTTTTAGTCTTAAAAAAATAAAATGAAGAAAGAAATATTAATAGTAGCATTGTTAGTTTTAACCACAGCTATTTTACGAGTTGTAAATGCTGAGGCGCATTTGTACAATATGGTTCCTGTTGCTGCTTTAGGGCTGTTTAGCGGATCTGTTTTAACAAACAAAAAATGGGCCTATATGATCCCTTTAACAGCAATGTTTTTGTCTGATGTGGGTTTAAATTTATTTACAACCACTCCTGGTTTTTATGGGGTTTCTCAAATAGTAAACTACATAGCCTTGGGCTTAGTAACTTTATTGGGCACAGCATTAGTGAACAGAAACACAATTAATGTGCTTGGTTTCACTTTAGGAGGTTCAATGATTTTCTTTTTAGTATCTAACTTTGGCACTTTTTTACAAGGCTATTATGGATACCATTTCGAAGGATTTACAGCTTGTTACGCAATGGCATTACCATTTTATAAAAGTGAATTTTCGACGACTATTTTTATGAATAGTTTTTTAGGAGATATTATTTTTTCAGCAGTAGCTTTTGGCATTTTCTATTTAGCATTATTGCCTAAATTAACATTAAAAAAAGCATAATCATTTGATGTTAAAATAATTTAAAAGCTACATATTGTGTGGCTTTTTTTATGTCTTATCAATTCATTTGATATTACTTTAAAGTAAATTGAAACTACTTTTACACGATGGCAATACACAGTTTACAAAAAACACAAAAAATAAATTTATCTATTTCAGAAGTGTGGGATTTTATATCCTCCCCCAGAAATTTAAAAGAAATTACACCCGATTATATGGGTTTTAAAATAATAACTGATTTGCCCGAAAAAATGTATGCCGGTCAAATTATTCAGTATAAAGTAACTCCATTATTAAATATCCCAATGAGTTGGTGTACAGAAATTACCCATGTAAAAGAACATGAATATTTTGTAGACGAACAACGACAAGGACCATACAATTTTTGGCATCATCAACATCATATTAAACCGATCAAAAATGGGGTAGAAATGTTAGACATTGTGCACTATCAAGCACCATTTGGCATCATAGGCGAATTGGTAACTCCACTCATTGTTACTAAAAAACTAGAAGAAATTTTTGAATATCGATTCAATAAATTAATTCAACTTTTTGGAGAATATAAAGAAGGGTAATAAGTACTTTTGCTTTTCGTATGAATGAACGTCAGAAAGCGCATTTAGCATTACTAGGAGCCAATTTAATTTATGGCGCAGGGTTTACGGTTGCTAAGTCAGTAATGCCAGCACTCATTAAACCAGGAGGATTTATTTTAATCAGGGTTTTATGCGCTACTTTTTTATTTTGGTTATCGTTTTTAGGAGGAAAAAATTATAGAACCAAAATTGACCCATCAGATTTTGTACGATTGGTTTTTTGTGGATTATTGGGAGTAGCCACCAATCAGTTGTTTTTCTTTAAAGGATTAAGCTTAACATCACCCATTCACGCATCCCTCATGATGCTCTCAACTCCCATTTTAGTCAGTGTATTTGCTGCTGTGGTACTCAAAGAAAAGTTTTCAAAGCTCAATATATTCGGATTGACATTAGGCATTTTTGGAGCCGCCTTGCTCGTTACTATAGCGGCAAAAGACAAAGTGGCTATTAATCCTATTTTGGGAGATGCCTTCATTTTTTTGAATGCTTCATCGTATGCCATTTATATGATTATTGTGAAACCATTGATGCATAAATATCGACCGATAATCGTTATCCGATGGGTTTTTTTAATAGGCAGTTTATTTGTTTTCCCGTTCGGCATTCAAGATTTTTTAGCCATTCCTTGGGCATCATTTACTATAAATAACTATTTCGCAGTAATCTTTATTGTCCTTGGTGTTACCTTCTTCACTTATCTATGGAATATTTACGCCATCAGAATACTAAGCCCAGCCATAGCAGGGGCCTATATTTATATTCAACCTTTATTTGCAGCAATTATTGCAATATTATTTTTGGGTGAAGAAATGAGCATGATAAAAGCCCTAGCTGCCATCTTAATTTTCGTAGGAGTATATTTTGTAAGTAAAAAAAATAATTGATTATTTTATTAATTCTCATTGCTTACATCATTGTTCATCGAAATTGAAAAGGATACAAAATAAAAAAACCGAAGCAGTTTTAGTTGTACTTCGGATTTTTTTTAGAAAAACGACATTATTTTTTATCGGTGATAAAAACGTTCTTCAACAATAAATTCGCCATCCCATTTTTGTACAGCTACTTGGCTAATCTTCATTCGCACATCATTTTGGAAGGTAACGTCCATCCAATTTTCAATCAAAACAGTTTTGTTTTCTTCATCAGCAGCCATTGAATCAATTCCTGCACCATGCACTGCTTTCACCGATTCTAAAAACTTAATTTCATAATCTCTGTTAATCGATTTTCCTACTCTAGCTTCTTCTCCAATTTCTGTCATCACAACATCTTCATGGTAATATTTATCAAATGCTTCTAATAATTGACCAGAAAAAATCATGTCATAAACTGCTTGTGCTTTTTGTTTGTATGTCATTTTAATTTAAAATTTAAGATGCAAAGTTATGTAGTAAAAGATAGGTAATTTGTGCTATTTGGTAAAATTTATTGTGATTTATATCAATAAATTATCAATCACTTGGCTATACCATATATGCTCTAAAGCCAATACATTTTTTGCCACCTCTTTCGCATCTTCAAATTCACTTACGGGTATTTTCTTTTGTAGAAGTATAGTTCCTTCATCATAATTTTCATTCACCATATGAATGGTAATACCCGTTTCGGTTTCTTTGTTATTCACTACGGCTTCATGCACAAAATGTCCAAACATTCCCTTTCCTCCATATTTAGGCAATAATGCAGGATGAATATTAATAATTTTTCGAGGAAATGCCTCCACTAAAAAATCAGGTATTTTCCATAAAAAACCGGCTAATACAATTAAATCAGGTTTATAAACGTCTAAAGAATCAATAAAAACAGGCGATGTAAAAACTAACTTGTCAACTAGCATCACATCAATATTAAATTCTTGAGCAATATCAATGACGCCTGCTCTCGATTTATTAGTTACAATTAAAGGAAAAGATACATCTTTTCGATCTTTAAAATAATTGAGAATTGCGCGCACATTGCTTCCTCCCCCTGTTGCAAATAAAATTATATTTTTCACATTGCAAATTTATATTATTCTATTCATGTTATAAATATCATTTTATAGTTTTATCAAATACTATCTTTAAATTTGCGCCCTTATGAGACAAGAAATTGCAGAAATATTAAAAGGAGAACAAGTAGATTATACAACTACTGTTAAAGGTTGGGTACGAACTTTTCGTAACAATCAATTTATCGCGTTGAATGATGGCAGCACCAATCATAATTTACAAATCGTAGTTGAATTAAATTCACAAGACGATGCCTTACTGAAACGAATAACTACAAGTGCTTGCATTAGCGCTACAGGTAAAGTAGTAGCTTCACAAGGAAAGGGACAAACGGTTGAGTTAATTGCGGATACCATAGAAATTTTAGGAGACAGTGATGCCGAAAAATATCCTTTACAACCCAAAAAACACAGCCTCGAATTTTTAAGAGAAATAGCACATCTTCGATTTAGAACCAATACATTTGGAAGTGTTTTTCGCTTACGCAATGCTTTGATTTTTGGTATTCACAAATTCTTTCAAGAACAAAACTTCTTAAATATTCATTCACCCATCATTTCAGCGAGTGATGCAGAAGGTGCAGGTGAAATTTTTAGAGTAACTACTTTAGATTTAGACAAATTGCCCAAAACAGAAGAAGGAACAATAGACTATAAACAAGATTTTTTTGGACGGAGTACAAACCTAACAGTAAGCGGACAATTAGAAGCAGAATTGGCTGCCATGGCGTTCTCCAAGGTTTATACATTTGGACCAACCTTTAGAGCAGAAAACTCAAATACAACACGTCATTTGGCCGAGTTTTGGATGATAGAGCCAGAAGTTGCTTTTACTGAATTAAAAGAAAATGCCGATTTAGCTGAAGCAATGTTAAAATATGTTATTCAATATGCAATGGAAAAACATGCAGATGATATTGCATTTTTAGATGCTCGTTTGGCAGATGAAGAAAAACAAAAA
>JBILBN010000079.1:0-11122 GCA_044353665.1 Chitinophagaceae bacterium
TGATTATTATTATCGTTCGTTAGGTGCTAGTGGTGCTGTATCTGCTGTGTTGTATGCAGCAATAGTTTTTAATCCATGGATGAGAATTAACTTCATACCAGGCATAGTTTATGCCATAGGTTATTTAGTTTATTCAAATTATATGAGCCGAAAAGGAACGGATAATATTGGTCATGATGCCCATTTTTACGGTGCTATTTTTGGTTTTATTTTTCCATTTGTATTTAAACCTGATTTAATTTCCTATTTTTTAGAACAATTAAAAAATCCTCATTTTTAATTGTTGCGTTCAGTGCATTCAATAGAAAGACCAATTTTTTACTATTTTATGTTATAATTTAGTTTTATCTTTAAACAATGAAAAAAATAATTTTTCTTGTATCAATTGCTTTCTTTTTTGTGGCTTGCGAACCATCTGAAATTGTAGATGTAAAAGGTAAGATTCGTTTAATAAATGCTTCATCCAATGTGGGAGACATCAACATGTTTGTCGATTATGAAAAAGTATATGCAACCAATGTGCAATATTTGAATTACAGTTTATTTAGAGAATACATTGCAACCAAACATACCATGCAAATTAAAGATGCAGTTGGCAATTTATTAATAGACACTTCAATTACCGTGGAGGATAAAAAAGCATATGCTGTTTTTGTATATGACTCCTTAGCAAATTTGAAAATAAAATTTGTCACTGAAACTTTTTTAGCACCTCAAGGATCGGCTTGCAAATTGCGTTTTTTAAATCTTTCAAAAGATGATGAATTCGTTGACGTATATAAAACGGGAGATTCAAGCATTCAGTTTTTAAATTTTGCCAATGGTCAACACAGCGAATATTTAGAGTTTCAATCTGGATTCACAGAATTTGATGTTTCAAACTCGACTAACGGAAACGCACGTTATCATTATTTTGGATATGCTTTAAAACCTGGCTATTATTATACTATGTTTTTAAAAGGCACAAAAAATTCTTTAGGGAAAGACAGCTTGGGTATTTTTACAATTGAAAATAATACGAATTACTAGGTTTTTAATGCTTGTATTAATTTGCTAATTGGCAAACCCATTACATTATAAAAACATCCATGAATGGATTGAATGCCAACTGCTCCTATCCACTCTTGAATGGCATAAGCACCAGCTTTGTCGAAGGGTTTAAATGTGTCTACGTAATATACTATTTGTTCATGTGTTAACTCATGAAAATGTACCGCTGTTTTGTCAGAAAACTTGATGGTTTTTTCTTCATTCATCACAACCACTCCTGTTATTACTTCATGCATTTTTCCTGATAAAGAGGTTAAAATTTCAATAGCATCTGCTCTATCTTTAGGCTTGCCAATAATTTTATTTTCTAAAACCACAATGGTGTCTGCAGCGATTACCGTTCGGTCAGTATTTTTTTGAAAGACAGCATTTGCTTTATTGTTAGCAATAAAAACAGGAACCTCAACAATGGCTAATTCATTCGGAAAGTCTTCAATGGTATTTTCGGTAATAATTTCAAATTGAATATTCGCCAATTCTAATAATTGTTTCCTTCGTGGCGATTTAGATGCTAAAATGTAGTTTGTATTGGGCATTTATTTTTATATTAAAGTCATGGTTACAATACCAATTAAAGTAATGATTTTGATATACGTACTAATTTGGTGAAACTGCTTTGATGTGTTGGATTTAGATAATAAATACATTGTAATTAATAAAGGCAATGCGATGCAAATAATTAATGTGCTAATCAAAATAATATGCGCATTCATTAAAAATAGGCTTGCTAAAATGATGATTAATATTAAAATAAAAGCAATGATATAAACAAATTTTTTAGCCCTATTTATTCCAAAAACTAATGGAATCGTTTCGCATTGTTGTACTAAATCGCCCTTAACATCTTCTATATCTTTTACAATTTCTCTTACAAAGGTGATGCAAAATGAAAATAAAATATATATCCATAGTGCCAATGAATAGCTATTTTTAAAATCGTACAAATGAAATTTAGGTTCATACAAGGCAGTGGTGTATAGTGTTAGCGATGTTAGCACTGCTATGATTAAATTGCCAGTAATGAGTTTCCGTTTAAAAGTGGTAGAATACACCAACAATAAAAAAATACATAAAATTTGAACACTCACAAAACGAAGTTTAGCAAAATGGTAGGCAATATAACCTGCTATCATCAATCCTAAAATATTTAAAATAATGTGCCAAATAATAATTCTGCGTCGGCTAAAGTTTTTTTCTATGGTTATTTTTTGGGGCTTGTTCACCAAATCAATTCCCATATCGAAATAGTCATTAATCATGTATCCAGCAGCAGCAATTAATACTGTACTAAAATAAAGTAACGTGGAGCATTGTAAATTTAGCGTTGGCAGCGTTGAATAAATAGAAATTGAAGGACGAATAATAAAATGATAAGCCAAAAATTGTGTCAAAAAAATAAAAACCAAATTCGGAAATCGAATCAATGTAAGTATGGCTTTTAGTTTTTGCATCAAAATTATTATGTTTTAGAGCATTGAATTTTAAACGTAAATTTCTCTCAAAATAACTAATGCATAAAGTAATTTTCGTAAGCACCTTCTTTCTAAAAATAACTATTATTTAAGTTGAATTTATACAAAAAGTACGATTAAAATAGTTTTAATGAACTATTTTAATCGATTGTTTGTGGTGAGTACCTACAGAAAGTAGATAAACACCTGTTGATAAATTACTTATATCAATAGTCATTGGAGTTGTATTAATTATTCCTGAAGACATCGTTTGACCAACATAATTATATAAATTATATGAAATGCCTAATAAATTAGGTGTTACTTTCAGATAGATCTGATTATTTGCAGGATTTGGATAGACTGAAAAATTTTCTTTTGTGTAATCAACAACTCCATCAGGAGTTACTGTTAAGTTTAAAGATGCAATTGAATCACAGCCATTAAAACCAGGCGACGTATAAGTATAAAGACCACTTGCTAATAACTGAAGACCGTTCCATATAAAAGGCAATGCATTAGAAGGAATAGAAGCGGTTGCATTAGAAAATGTTGGAAATTTGAGTGTGAGGTTTAAAGTAGCTATTGAGTCACATCCACTCGCATTGATAGAAAGATGGGTATATGTGCCATTTGCAGTAATCGTCTGTCCATTCCATAAATAAGGTGCGCATTCAGTAGAGGTAGTTGTTGAAGCTGATGGAAGTGTTATTGTAAAATCTAATTTAGCAGTTGAATCACAACCATTCGAATTAGTTGTTAAATAGGTATAAATTCCATTGCTATTAATGGTTTGCCCATTCCAAAGATAAGGTAATGTATATGAGCAAGCTGTTGTTACAGCAGTATATGTGGTATTAGGCAACACGGTAAAATTTAACGTGGTTACAGAATCACATCCATTTGAATTAAGCACAGTATAGTTATAAATTACATTGGCACTGAAAGTCTGCCCATTCCAAGAGTAGGGTAGTGTATTTTGGCAAACTGAAATGTTAACTATAGCATTTATTACTATCGGAGACAGCTGGTTTATTATATTGTCATTACCTAACTGACTTTTATTATTTAAGCCCCATGCCCATAAGGTGGAATTTTGTTTTATTGCAATAGAATGTTCTTCGCCAGCGCTTAAAGTTTGCCAATCGGTATTTGCATTTACTGGAGAAGGAATATTTTTATTAATGGTAGTCCCATCGCCTAATTGACCATTAGTGTTTAAGCCCCATGCCCATAATGTCCCATCAGATTTGATTGCTAGAGAATGGTAGCCTCCTGGTTCTATATTTATCCAATTTGATCCTGTTCCAATTTGAACAGGTGTAATTCTATTAGTATTAGTTCCATCACCCACTGCTCCATTTGCATTTCGCCCCCAAGCCCACATTGTTCCATTTTGCTTGAGTGCAATCGAGTGATAATCACCTAAACTTATACTCAACCAATCAGTATTTGTACCAATTTGAGTTGGCGTATTTTTATTTAGTGTAGTTCCATTTCCTAATTGACCAAAATTATTTCGTCCCCATGCCCATAATGTTCCATCAGATTTGATAGCCATTGAATGAGAATAACCGGTGCTGATGCTAAGCCAGTTTGTATCTGTTCCAATTTGAGTAGGAACACTCTTATTAATAACCGTTGAATCTCCTAATTGGCCATCTGAATTTAATCCCCATGCCCATAGTGTTCCATCAGATTTTATCGCTATTGAATGAGAATAACCAGTGCTAATACTTTGCCAATTTGAATCTGTTCCAATTTGAATTGGGGTAGTTTTAGTAATTGTAGTGTTGTCTCCTAATTGATTCCATTGATTCCATCCCCAAGCCCAAAGTGTTTTATTTTGTTTTAATGCAATGGTATGTCCATAACCAGCACTTGCTTTAAACCAGCTACTCCCAGTAGAATCCAAAAGAACAGGTGTTTTTTTATTGGTAGTATTTCCAATTCCAAGTTGAGATGTATTATTTGCTCCCCAACCCCATAAAGTTAAGTCTTGTTTGATGGCAATGGTATGAAACGCTCCTGCACTAATACTTTCCCAACATTGTGCATTTGCTTGTAAAGATAAAATGGCACATAAAACAACAATAATTTTTCGCATAAAATTTATAATATTTCTCAAATTTACATTTTATATTAAAAATTTAGTGTTTTTTTTTACAAAAAAAAATACTAAACAACATTTGTAATCAGCACATAAAAAGTAATAACGTTAAGTATCTTTTTATAAAAAATGGAATAAAAAAATACTTTAAAAAATCGTTATATGCACAAGGAAATTGAGTGTTAGGGTTTAAAGACTTGGTAACTGTTTATTGACTAATACAACATTGAAATTAAAAAACTTAAATTTTCTTCAATGCAGCAATTGTTTCTGATGGATTAGCAGATCCAAAAACAGTATTTCCAGCAACTAAAACATCGGCACCAGCATCTATTATTTGTTTTGCATTGGCAAGTGTAACTCCACCATCTATCTCGATTAAGGTACTCAAATTTCTGCGAATAATTTCTGCTTTTAATTGGTTGATTTTTTCGAGTGTGTATTCAATAAATTTTTGTCCACCAAAACCTGGGTTCACACTCATCATGCAAACCACATCTAAATCATGCAATACATCAAATAGTTGTTGAACCGGAGTGTGTGGATTAATAGCCACACCTGTTTTCATTCCCAACGATTTTATTTGTTGTAAGTTTCTGTGCAAATGAGGGCAAGCTTCAATATGAACACTCAATATATCTGCACCTGCATTTTTAAATTCTTCTGCAAATTTGCCTGGTTCTTCAATCATTAAATGCACATCCATTACTTTTTTCGCTTCTTTTTTAATTGCAGCAATTACGGGCAAACCAAAACTAATGTTTGGCACAAATCGTCCATCCATTACATCTAAATGAAACCAATCCGCTTCTGAATCATTAATCATTTTAATGTCGTTGCTGAGTTGCAAAAAGTTTGCAGATAAAACTGAAGGAGCTATAAGTGCCATATTTATTTAGTGGTTTTTTGAGTTGCTCTATTTAAAGCTATTTTATAATTATTGTTGTCTTGATTAAAATTAATCGCTTGGTTGTAATCATGAATGGCATTTTGATAATCCTGTTGAATTTCATAACACAATCCTCTGTTGAAATAGGCATCTGCATAATCAGGCTTTACTTCAATGGCAATGTTAAATTGCCGAATTGCTTTTTCGGTAGAGTCTTCTTGCAAAAGCATCCAACCCATATTGTAATATGATTTTGGATATTGCCTATTGATGCTTACAATTCTGGTAAATATTTTTTTAGCTTCTTCAAATTTGTTTTGATTTTGCCAAAACATAGCCTTACCATAAAGTGGCGTTAAATCAGTTGTATCAGATTTGTAGGCATTTTCAAAATAGCTTAGTGCCATTTCATCGTTTTTGCGTTCAAAAATTAATGCCAATTGCATGTGCGCATCAACATATTTTGGTTCGGTTTGCACAGCAGTTTGGAAACTTGAAATTGCTTTGTTTGTATCCTTCAATCCTTTGTAACACATGCCTTTTAAGAAGTAAGCTTCCGCATTATATACATTTTGACGAAGAACCGTATTGATTTCTACAAATGCTTTTGGATACTCTTCGGTAAACATAAACAAATTCGCCATTTTTAAATGAGCGATTTCATCTTTAGGATTAAGTTCAATTGCTTTTTGAATCCATTTTACACTGCTTGAAATATCTTTATGATCAAACATGAGTTCGCCAATTGCACTTTGGTATTTTGCTATCGTTGAGTCTAATTTTACAGCTTGATAAAAATCCAATAAGGCCAATGAATCTTGTACAATGCTTCTGTAAATAAGTCCTCTTTTAAAGTAAAGAGAAGCATCATTGGGCTTTTCTTTAATTTGTTGAGAAATCGTGGTAGTTTCTTTAAATGAGTTTGACTCAGCTATTTTATCATTTTCTGGATTGCTACAAGCGATCAAAAAACAAACTAAAGAAACTACCCAAAGAAAACGTGTATACATTCAAAAAATAAATTTTAGCAAACTTACAATAAAATGATTTGAAGTCGTTTTTTTTCTACTATTTTAAAACTTTTTATGTAGACTTATAATTAGATTTCGTAAACAAAACTGTTTGTCACCATTGAACTTGATGCAAATCCCTAAGCACCAAATTATTCAAGGAAATATAAGTGGTTCTATATAAATAGTAAAAATTATATTTATAGTTACTATTTTTTTTAGATAAGAGTGTTCGAATTAAAATGATTTAACACCACGAACACCATAATTTGCTGTCTTCATATTGGGAGTGGCATAACCTGTCATGAAATCGTAACCAAAAGCATCAGAAGCCAAATATTCTGTGCTACTCCAATAATATACAGACAAGGATAATAAAGTTTGATTATTTATAAACAAGGCCTTATTTACTTCAAAACGGCTATGGTGTAAAAGAATCAACTCATCAATACTTGGCAAATACCAATTTTGACCAAGCGTTGCAATATAACTTGCTGCAGGACTTCCTGTCATTAAAGTCGTATTATAAGCACCATCCCAGCTGCGGTTAGCATTAACTAATGTAGCAGTTGTTTGCCATTTAGCTACGCTTTCTGTAGGTGAAACAATAAGGCCGTGTTCTAAACCATCACTTCCTTTGTATAAATAATAAATTATTCCTCCATTAAATGTTTCTCCAATGTAGTGAGTAAAACCACTTACTTGTGCGTTTGCACTGTACAATGCATAAGGAACGCTAATCAATTCTGTAACTCCCAGTACAGAATAATTAAAGCCTCCGCTAGGGTCAACTTCTGTTTGAATAAAATACGGTCCATTTGCCCAATTAATGTTCGAGAAAGTTCCAATCAATGGAGTTCCCATACCAATTTCTAAGCTTACTAAACCGTTTATGTTGGTGTTTTGTGTTTGGGTTTCGCTGTAGGTTACTGTTCCATTTGCACTGCCTTGTAACACACTTACTTTAATTCCAATAGGAGATGATAAAATTAGCGCATTGCTGCTATTTCGAATTACGGCTTGGTAAGTCATTTTTTGTGGAGCTTGAGCCCAAATGTTTTCAGATAATAACAATAGTATGAGTAAAAAAGTATTTTTCATATTTTAATTTTTTATAATTTTAAATGTTTTTATTTCTTTGGTCTTGTTGTTTATTTTTAATAAATAATGGGCATTTGGTAAATATTCCATATCGATTGTTTCTATTGAATCAGAAATATTTCTTTTTTCAATTAACCTGCCATTTAAATCATAAAGTTCAAAAAATAGATTTGAAAAATCTAAAGTATTTAAATTTAGCACTAAATAATCTTTAGTTGGGTTGGGATATGTCTTTATCAAAAGATTTATCTCGTAATTATCAAAATCTAATATTGTTGAGATTTCATAAGGTTGTTGAACCCCTTGTGCTACGATCACATCTGAACTGTAAATGTAGGTGTACACAACTTGTCCTATACTATATGAAAAAGAGCCTCCGATTCCTGAAGCGTCTCCACCTGCTGTAGCAGTTGTTTGTTGTGCTTTTACTGATGTTATAGCAAAGACAAATAGAAATAGCAAAATTATGTTCTTCATTTCTTAATTAAGTTTATTATAATATTCTTTTAAAAGCAGTCTCCTAAAGTCAGTCTTTGAAAAAACTTCCTTTTTATAACACGAAGATAACAAATATAACCAACAAAAGAAATTTCAATAATGGCTTGTATTTAGGCAACCTATTTCTGAGATCATGAGAATTCTTTCTTCAAATTTCTCAACTAAAAGAATAAAAATAAAAAGGCTTTCAAAAACATAAATGCTTTCAAGGCTCAGTTTTCAAAAAGCAGGTTATTTGTCATTTAATAGTTCTTCTACTTGGATTTTCAAATCGGGAAGTTCACGACAAACAATAGTCCAAATTATTTCATCTGAAATATTATCATAGCTGTGTATAATTCGATTCCTAGTTCCTATTATATTTTTTGCGTTCTCAAGTTGAAAATTATTATCAACTTTTATAATTCGATATACCGCTTCGCCAATTATTTCTAAATTTCTTTCTACCGCTTTCTTAGTCTTTAAATCTGCTAAATATGCTTTAAAATCTCTACGTTCTCCAAGAAAAAGAAATATCTCCTCTATACATTGATGAATGTCCACTAACCAAGATTTAATTTTAATATCCATAAATCTTAACTTTTGTGTTTTCTAGCTGTTGTCTGAAAACTCTGTTCTTTATACCTCTTTCTTCAAGCAGGTCAACTTGACGTTTAAGAATTTCTTCTAGTTTCGACTTTAAGTTAAAATATAAATCGGTATACTTAAATGGATCTTTTTCTTCAAAATCTACCACTAAATCTATGTCAGAAGATTCATTGAAATCATCTCTTGTAACTGAACCAAATGCAAACAAGGATCGCACTCCGTTTGATTTACAGAGTTCTTTAATTTGATATAACTTTGGTTCTTCTATATTCATACCCAAAAGTAACATATCGTAATGAGTTGTCCAAAAAGTATTGGCTACAACGTCAGTCTGTGTAAAAACTTCCTTATTTATAAAACAAATAGCTCATTTTGAAGGGTTCTTATAAAACCTATTCATTGCGATTACATGAGGCAAACTTATACAAGCAATAAACATGAAAAACAATGCCGTAAAGTCATTTTTTTGTGTTTTTAAGAATCCAGTATGAATCAAATAGATGGTAACTATAAAAAATAAGATAGCGCCTAGGTTAAATGGAAGCGCTTTTTTAAATAAATAAAGGCTATTCTTCTTTAAACCTTTTTTTAAATGCATCCAGCCAAATAGGCTGTGTTGCGCAATGAAATAAATAGCAAAACTGGTTAATAAGGGTAAGAAAAGCCCTATGGATAACATCAATACGCTGTAAGTCATCGCTTTTTTGCGTTCAGCAAAACTCCATATAAGCCCTATTATGGCTAATATTGGGCCAATTTTATTAGCAATTGTTTGTGGAATCAGTAATGGAGTCACACCTAAATTTACGATGATATTGTTGGTTTCATTTAAGTGCCCTAACAAAATAATTCCAAATAATAAGGTACCCCAAAGTACAATTTTTAAATTATTGCTTTGACGTAGATTCCATTCTTGCATATCGCATTGACCAAAATGCCAAATAGAATAGGTAATAAAAATAATCATGGAAAGATTTGGTAGTAATATCCAGAGGATAAAATATGCAAAAAATAAAGCAATGTAACGTAAAATAAACCGGTAATTTATTTTATCGTGATACAAACCAATTACTAAAAGATGATCTATTGCGCCATGTGGGAAACCAACAGTCAATAGTCCTACAGCGAATAGCAGGTATTGAATGGTATTGAAATAATTTGGAAAAATGAGCAAGCAGGCTAATAATATAACTGAAACAGACAATCCGAAAATTGAAATATTTTTATTTACACTAATTTTAATGGTTGCTAGCAAGAATTAATTTTTTATATTCTACAAAAATAGAATTTATTTGAATTTGTAAATGAGTTTCCTGAAAATATATGCAAATAAAAAAGCTGGCGGTGTTTGCTCAAAATACACTTGTGAAAAACGATACTTTATTTACCGCAAATGTTTTTTGAGCACACACAATGTCGCCAGCTTCTTTTATATCCTAATTATTGGATAAATGGATTAATTAATCCTCTGATCTTGAAAGTGCATAAATTACTAAACCAAAACCAATTTTGTTGATTGCATCTGCAATGTTGTATACAATATCCATTGCATGAGCAGCAGCAGCTGGGTCAGCAACTAATTGAATTCCAAATAATCCACCTGGAGTTCCTAAAATATATCCTAATGGATAAATTGCCCAACCAACTAATACGAACCAACCTAAAATTCTAGTTGCTTTTGCAACTTGAGGTCCTGCAGTTTGAGCTAATTTTGCAACTTCACCAAACCAAATTAAATAGGCAATGTAGAAGTAAGCAGCTCCAGAAATTACGCCCCAAATAACGCTACTTCCACGGTAAACTGTTTCTCCAAAATAACCAGTAACTAACATTACTATAGAAGCAAAAATTAACTTCCATAACAAAGAAATTTTAGCTCCAGCTTTTTTGGTGATCAAATAGAATTCAACACACATTAAAGGCACGGTAAGAATCCAATCCACATAGCGGAAAAATGTTGGAGAATCTCCTGTTTCAAGATTGTAACCTCTCATGTAGTAATAGTGCACTGCTGCAATAAAGGTTATTAATCCCGATACAAGTACCGAAGTTCTCCATTTTTGAGAGGTGTTGTTTAATTCAAAAAAGAAGAAAACTGAAGCGGCCATCATGGCCATAGTTCCAATGAAGAAGGTGAATGCAACGTAATTGTCGCTGGCAATTTTTAAATGTTCCATTTTTTTTTATTTTTTTTTAATTTAAATTTTTCCTACTCTTAAGGCTTTTCAGGATCTCCAAGTTTTTTTTATTGATTTTCATCTTCAATATTTATTTAACAAATAACTTTTCTTTTTATTTTATATCGGTATAACCTCTCCGTTACCTTTATTTACATTTCAAATATATTAACACATATTTACAAATAATTTAACACAAATTTAATTTTTTTTTAACTGAAATGTTACAAAAAATCAATTATTTATTC
>JBILBN010000080.1:0-11060 GCA_044353665.1 Chitinophagaceae bacterium
AGCCTGGCAGCTTTCCTAAATGATAATTGGGCATGCAAGGTAAAGCACCTACACCAATAGCTGGAAATTTTAAATATCTTGGACTCCACCCACAAGCAGCACCTTTGTTATCAGGATATAATATAGCACTCATATAATTAGCAAAACCATTTCCATAACCAACATATATCCTTCCATCTGGTCCAAGATACATGCTAGTATATGTTTGAAACCAATTTGGAATAGTATCCATATTAGCAATATATGACCACTGAGTGTTGGTATCAGCATCCCATAAATCTAATTGTTTAACTTGATTATAAGAAGTTACGTATATAAAGCGACCGTTTGGTGAAAAACATAGACCTTGAGTAGAATTATTATCCAAACAAGAATCTGCACTAAATATGCATGGAGCTTGATTAGTTTGGTATACTTTAGGATTACTTAACATACCACTGCACCGATCAAAGTCTGCTACAAAAAACTTACCGGGAAGTGTGTCGTTACCAGAAACCGAAGTATAAGGAAATCCTGCTCCTCTAACGCAAACTGCATATTTGGTACCTTGTTGATTAAACATAGCTTGACCACTCCAATCGCACCAACCCATAGAACCAAATTTTAATATAGGAAATGTTTGAGTACCATAATCATAAATACTATCTGCCGTAACTAAAAATTTATACACATAATTACTATCATGACCTTGTTTAAATAACCACCAATTGAGTCCATCGCCATGTTTACAAGCCATCATATTGGCTCTATTTAATTTTACATTTTCTAAAAGTGGAATACTTTTTTTAATTACTTTACCTGCTCCATTATTTGCATTCATATCAATTTTATTAAAAAGCAATAAATCATAATATGGTTTTAGCAAATCAAATGCATTATCACTATAAGTTGGAGTAAACAAATAATATTGATGAGTTGGAAAAGGTAAAAAAATAGATGATTGAGGATAACCATTTGTTTCGTAGTAAGCTGCAAATTTAGGTGGGGTTAGGCTATCTCCATTGTATATATAGTTTAAGTTATTGTCATACAATTTAAACCCATCTGTAAACAATATTAAATTGCCATTAGAGTCACAGATATTACTGCCTCCACCATATTGATCAGTAAGATGTGGGCTAGTAGTTTTCACAAATGAGTCCGTAGTGGGTTTTTGAGTACCATTAAAAATAATTTTATGTATGCCTGTTATCATTTCATTATCAAACAAAATAGTTTGCGTGTGAGCTACAATGCCCCCACTCATGATTAGTATTATTAAAAAATATTTCTTCATACGTTATTTTTTTACAGTGAGTTTACCAACCGAAGTTATTCTATTATTTTGTAAAAACTGATAGGTATAAACACCTTGATTGAATTGTTTAATATCAATTTGTATTCGTGCTATATTGTTGGTCAACTCTATGGTTTTAATTTTTCTGCCTGTAAGGTCATAAAAATTTAATATCCCTGTTTCTCCAATTGCTAATTGATACTCTACCGTAACCATTTCGGTAGCAGGGTTAGGATAAAGCAGGATAGGGTTTGTGGCAAATTGATGGAGCTTATTAAACTCCTCTTCCATCATTTTGTTTTCTTCTGCAAAATGATTGGTGCCTCCTTTGTATTGACCCACTGCTGCACATATCGCTCTGTCGTCATAATCTATTCCTGTTTGAAACATAGCCAATATGCTTCTTGCTTTATACACAGCTTCACCTTCCACAAATGGGCAAGAGAGTGCCAACGTTTCCACAAAATCATAATCTGTTTGAGGTAATAAGGTGTCATCTCCTTCTACAATATCCAAATAAATTCTGTTTATGGTTCGAAGGTTTATTTGTGCATTTTCGGTGCTATTGATCAAGGCATTGGCTGTACGGGCTTCATTTATTTGTTGAGCAAATAAGGTAGAATCATTATTAAGCGTAGTATCAGAAAATAAGTTATTCATTTCCTCATCGGTCAAGGCTACGTTTTGATACAATTGACTATTGATTGAATGATAAAAACTATCTAAAACAGGTTCTCCGGCAATTACAGTTGTATCTCTTCTCAAGGCATCATACAACGCTTGTTGTTCCATTTTCAAGGTAGCTTCGTCAAACTCAGGATAATCAACACCCCCTTGTGCTATTTTTTTAGCATAGTCTATATCCGCTAATTCATCTTCATTCGGATTGGTAATATTTAATGGAGGAGTACACCAAAAAGGAGCAGCTGACGAAGGCAAAACCCAATAATTACATAACGCATTATTGCCAAAACTGTTAGAATTTTGTAATTGAAGAGGACTAGTTCTAATTCTATCATTTGAAGGAACACCACAAACACTTAACCGATAAATGATTGGTGCATTAATAGCCGGTTGTCCAAAACGATTATTCATATCGGTAGTAAGTGTTCCAACATTTCCAAACGTAGCCTCACTACCAAGGTGTTCAAAACGCCAAGCATTTTGACCAATTAGTGTTGATTTATTATTTCCAATGTTTGTAGGTGCTGTTAAACAACCGCTTTGTACAAAAAAACCATATTGAATATATTTAAATTCATTGCAAAATATTTTCAAATTCGTACTTTTTGTAAATAAAATACCACAGTTTTTGGATACTGAAAAAGCTCCGGAGTAAATACCCAATTTCATATTATTCGCACAATCCTCATTCGAGTTAGCTTTTAACAAAGTTTTGTCGGCATTGTTTATTCTAAAGCAATATATATTAGGAATTGAACTAGACCAATTTGCTATAAATGCTTTTTGTTTTATAAGTGTAGTTGTAGCACATACTTTATTGTTAGTAACATTTACCAAGTCTCCTGTGTTATTTAACTCTACTCCTTCCCCTATTTCAGAAGGGATAGTAATGTAATTGTTATCAATATCAAACAAAGCATTGTATGAATTTGTAAACCTTGTTACTTTTATACCACAAGGGAAAAACGGTGTATTATTATTACCTCCAAAACCATAATAAGGTGCTACAACATTTTCTAATGTAATAATATTATTCTTAATAGAACTAGCTGAAGAATTATTGCCATTTGTTGAAATGCCAACTAATACATTGCTAATGATATTATTTTCAATAATACATTTTCGTCCATTGCATCCAGAATTCATAATGCCAGCTTTTGAATCTGTAATATGTGCATTCTGAATTGTTGCATTAACTCTATTGGTAACAATTGCTTTATCTAAATTTTTAAAATGTGCAATATTAGTTGTGTAGTTAACATTTAGATTGATGTTGACATTAGTAGAAGAAGTTTGCAGAGGAGAAGCAAATATTCCACAACCTAAACCATTATTATAAATAGAATTTAAAAATGAATTATTATAATAGTTATTTACTTGCAACCCACCTGTAATGTTTTCAAAATGATTATTGTTCAATTCAATATCCATTATGTTATTTACAAAACTACCTGAACCAACTATTTTTATTCCACAAAGTACATCATGGAAATAATTGACACTAGTTGACACATTACCGATATTTAATGTTCGGCAGTTTGATATATATATACCTTGAACCATTATCGAAGGAGAGATGTTTGAAAAGAATTCATTTCCAGTAACAATACCATTATATCCTAATGGTAATCTTGAAAAAACAAGACCGACAAAATCATTTTTAAAAATTGAATTTGTACAATTAATCATTGCTGCACTTGTGCCTATTCCTAAAATTTGTACCCCTTCTTTCATACCTTCAATGATAGAATTTGTTTGTATGGTTATAGATTGAGTGTTGTTTGTGGCTACAATTCCTTTCCACATCGTTGTGCCACAACCTGGTTGTAAATGCGAATTGGTAATAGTCAACGTTCTGCCATTATTCAAAATAAGCTGTGCATCAGGCATTAAGAAAATATTAGGACAATTTAAGAAAGTAATATTTTGGTCAATTTGAATATCACCACCAAGGTAAATATCGTCATTGGTAGTAATTACATTTGTTCCAAAATCAGCTATTATTCCACTTGCGTTTCCATTGTTTGTGTAAACACTAAAATAATGAGTGTTCAATGTAGGGGTTGATGTCATACAACAAAAAGGATTAGTTACTATTGAAGTAGTAGCAGTTCTAGTACAACCATTAGCATCAGTAACTGTTGCTGTATAAGTTGCAGTTGTAGGTGGTACACTTACCCATGGATTGTTAGTATTTGAAACTGCTGGTGACCAAGTTGCAAAAGGGAGCCCCAAAGGATTCACGGTTAAATCATAATGCATGCATGGTCCGCCTGTTTTAGTAATATTTAAAATTGGGACTGAATTTAATATCATATTAATGGTGTTAGTTGCAGTGCAGCCGTAAGCATCTTTTGCAGTTACAGTATATACTCCTGTATTCAAAACATTAAACGTATTATTAGTTCCAAATCCACTAACGCTATTTGGTGGACTAGTAAGTTGATAAGTAGTATTTGGCAATACTAAAGAAGTCGAACAACTTAATATACTGGGTGTAGGTGGAGTAATGCAATTGCTTGAATTTGCAAAAACATTAAATACACTGCCCACTTTGGTTGTAGTGGTTCCTGTGCAACCAAAGGCATCTTTAACTTGTACTACATAATTATTAGGTCCAGTTGTTTGATAGCTAGTTCCACTAAAAGATACAATTGTAGGGCTAATAATAGAATATGGATTTGCTAATAAATTAGGACTTCCACTGCTACATTGTAAAGTAGTTATGCCATTAGGAGCACATGGCTGATTAGTAACATTCATATTTGGTTTAACATGTATTGTAATCGTAGGAGCATATACTATACAACCATAAGGATCTATACAATTTAGGGTATAAGTGCCAGGAGGTACGATTGCAGTTGTGCTACTTGAATTAATTGGTGCCGCCCACTCATAAGTCATACCAGGGTTTGAGATAGGTAATGAATGAGTAATTGTTGTAGTTCCATTTGAAGGTATACAAGTATTTGTAGCTGATAAAACTGGAATTACATAAGTAAAATATGCAGGTGCGCAATAATTTGGTGTACTAGGCGTATTAACATTTTTACCGAAATGGTTATTGTCAACAAAAATAGGTGTACCGCAAATTACAAATCCTTGGTAGCCTAAAGACATACCTGTTTGGCCATTATAATTTGTTAAAGGCCAGTTTGCAGTATTAGTCCAATCATTTCCAACAGTAATTTGTAAAGTATATACTCCTGTTTGTACAGGAAACGAATAAGGAGGAATAGTATTTGTGCCATTTGGCCAACATGAAGTAGAAATTACTAGAGAAGCTCCATTAGGATTTATGATTCTGATATCTGTTACTTTTAAATCGTTAGAGAAGCTAATTGTATTTAGAATTGCAGTTACAACAGGATTTCCAGATCCGTTACAAACTTTAAAATCTCTTTGAAAAACATAAGGAGTACCATTGTAACTGCATTTATTATTTTGAGAAACATTCCCATCAGCTACTCCATTTGCAGATGCTGACAATGAGCCACCTGAAGCAGTATTGGATATTACAAATGAACATCTCGGATATGGCCCATGTGTTGCTGGACCATTAACTAATCTCCAATATTCATCTCTTTGCGTTACTGGATAATTAGCATTTGTTTGATGATTTTTCCCTGTGTTCAAAGAAACAATTGTTGATAAACAATTAGGATCAATTGGACACTGCTGCCCTGTTACATCCCAAGTATTTAAAAACAACACAATTAACATAAATAAAATTTTAAACTTATTCATAATTTTTTTGGCTTAATAGGCAGCCTTACCTTTATGTGATTTTTGAAATATAAAAGTAAATGCTCCACTGGCAACAATGTGCTTTTAGGCACTCATAAACTATGAGTGTTTACTAATAACTTATTAGTATCGTTTGTTAGGTTATTCAATATTTTTTTGTTAGTAAAAATTATTGTATTAAATTTATACTCACTATTTTAAATACTACCTACCATGAAAAACAAAAATTTAGCCAATAACCTAAGGGTGCTTCGACATTATAAAAGTTATACTCAAAACTATCTTGCCAAAAAACTGGGGGTCTCTCAATCAGATTACAGCAATATTGAAAATGGCAAAACAGCGCTTTGTTCCAAAAAAGAAAAAATAATAGAAGCGCTTTATCAAATTAATGTTGAAGACGTAAAAATATTTACAGAAGATGAACTATTAGCCTATTTAATCAATAAAAAGAGGCTATCGATACAATAATGTAGAAGATTTTGACAATTAAAATAGATTGACCAAAACTTCGATAGAAAAACATCATTTATAAATCAACCACAAAAGCTCCTTTTTCTGAAACATAATGAACGGGAGTGCTTACTTCTTTTAAATTTTCTTTTAATGCATCCATTTTCCAAAATGGAATTGTGTTGTCAACAATGATTTGCCTCGTTTTAAAATTATTGTTTATCCATTCTTTGGTAGCCAGGCATTTTTGTGAAAGAATTAAATAATCGACTTCTATTGGCTCTAAACTTTTGAGTTTTATAGAATTGACAACGGCTACTTTTTTATTAGCCATCGAATAAAACTGAATGGGTTCGGTAATTTCTTTTTGTATAAAATTTCCTTTGGTTTCTTTTGTTTGAAAAAATATTTTACTGGGTGTAAACGTAAATTTATCATCGCCTTTGGTAATGGAATCGTTGGTAAAATAAATTTGATTGCCATTGACAAATCCTAAGGCACTTTGTTTGGGCAAGCTATACACAATCATTTTTTGTTGTAGTAAATTTTCTTTTCGAATAAAAAGTGTGCTTATTAAAAACATACACATAACACCTAAAGAAGCAATGAATATATTGGCTTTTTTAGAGTAAATATAAATTCCTAAAAAAACAATACATAAAAAAAGCAACACCACTTGCCACTTATTTACTTGAATGGCTGTCCAGGAAACAAATGAAAGTTGGCTAATTTTTAAAACTACATAATTTAAAAAGAAAATGCTTTTAGAAATAATCACTCCTATTATTTTTACCAAAGGCGTAAACCATGAAAATAAAACCAAGCCTATTTCGGCATATAAAATAAAACCTGTCATAGGAATTGCTATTAAATTACTCACTAAAAATAACAAGGGGAATTGATGAAAATAATAAATAATAATTGGTATGGTTAGCACTTGTGCCGATAATGTTCCAGCAATCATTGCCCATATTTTATCGAGAACGTAATTTGAAAAATAGTTTAATTGATAAAACTTTTCGAAAAATAATAACATGCTTAAAACAGCAGTATAGGATAATTGAAAACCTACATCGAGCAACCAAAATGGATTGTAGCACAACAAACAAAATGCTGATGCAGCCAAATTGTTATAAATGGACATTTTTCTATCCATAATTTCGCCCACTCCAATAAAAGTAAACATGATAGCTGAACGTGTAACTGATGGAGGCAAGCCTGTTAAACAAGCAAACAACCACATCGTTAAAATGGCAATTACATAAGCTCCAATTTTTTTTCGTTTAAAAAATGAAATGCGAAACAATAACCAAATCATGCTGCCATAAATCATCGCCATGTGCATACCTGATATTGCAATAACATGCACAATGCCTGTATTTGAATAGGTTTGCCAAGTTTCATCATCTACATTTTTACGATAGCCAATGAGCAGTGCTTCTGCTATGCCTTTGGCACTTGAATCGGTAATGTATTGATTTAATATTTTTCGGGTATTGAAATTCCAACGATTAAAGAGGGTTGTGCTTGTCGTGGTATTTTTGTTGGTTGATTGAAATTCATGTTCTCTTAAATAAGCCGACTCATAAATATTTCGTAGGTGACAATAATTGGCATAATTAAATGAACCCGGATTATTGGTATTTTTTATTGGCAAAAATTTTTGTTTAACCAATAGCCAATCACCTTCTTGTAATTGTTTGCTTTTTTCATTTTTTTGAAAATAAATAATGGCCTCTCCTTTCGTTTCTATTGAATGTTTGTCAGCAATTAATTGTTTAATTTCAACAATGACTTTGTACGTTTTTGGTTTTGTTTCAACTTCTGAATGTATGCGCACGAATGCATGTTCATAGTTCACTTTTTGGGGTTGATACCAATTATTCGTGTTTTCAATAGAAGAAACATAGGGTAATAAATAACCAATGGAAATAATGAATGTATTGATTAAAACACCCGTAATTATTTTTAGTTTGAATCGAGTTTCTAATTTTAAAAATTGAAAAATAATGATCGAAACAAAACTCAGTAAACCAAAAGTACAAGCGATATAAATAAGTGATTTAGGAATCCATAGATAACAGACTATTCCTAAAATCATTGGCAAAAGTAGGCGGAGAAACGGAGATTGTTTCCAAGTAGGGTTCATGCGATAAATTTATACGTAAATATATTCTTTTTAAAAATAATGGAATTTAAACTCATCGTAAATCAATCGCTGCGCAGTAAAACAATGTTTATTATTCGACAACAAACGAATATAATCGACTATAACTAATTAAATACCGACTTGTGTTTTCATGCAATCACATCTTTGCATTGTCAATTTAACAAAGACGTTTGATGAGTTGATAATAATTAATAAATTTTAAAACTATAAAAATTAAAAATCATGTACGCATTAAAAAACAAAGTTCAATTAATTGGACATTTAGGGAAAAACCCAGAAATTAAAACAATTGATACGGGTAAAAAAGTAGCACGAGTGAGTTTAGCCACATCTGAAAGCTATAAAAATTTACAAGGCGAAAAAGTAACTGAAACTCAATGGCACAGTTTAATTGCTTGGGGAAAATTGGCTGATATTTTGGAACAATACACCACCAAAGGAAGTGAAATTTGTATAGAAGGGAAATTGACTTACAGAGAATATACAGACAAAGACGATGTAAAAAGAAATATTACAGAAATTGTAGTAAATGAAATTTTGTTGTTGGATAAAAAAGGAAGTTCTGTGTAGGATAAAAAAGTAGTTGGCAGAAATGCCATAGAATATGTGTAAACAATTATTTTAACTTTTAAAACTAAAAAATGAAGTACACAAAACAGTTAAAAAGTAGTAACTTTATACTAATTATTATGGCAATGATTAGTATAACATTTCAAACATGTTGTAAAAAAGACCTTGAAAAACAAGTTCAGACAACTACACCTAACAAAGGCAGTTTATCAAGAATTGCAAATAGAATTGACAAGAAAAATCCTTATGAAATAAGTAATATTAAAAACTCACTACTTGCTTTGGGAAGAAATGAAATTCTAGATGAGGACAGAATTTACTATTACTTCAAGTTTAATCCACAAAAAGTATCAGGAGACATTTTAAGTAGGTTAGAACAAGACAAATCTATCAAAATAATGGATATTCCATTTGCTGACGGCAGACTATATTCAGAAGATAATTCATCAATGACACAAGATGAATTAGAAAGTTATAAAGATGGCAAACTGTATATTGTATTCAATTCAAAATCAGAAGTAAAAACGATTTTTGAAAATGGAACAAACATAGAAGCAGAAAAGTTAAGTGAACTTTACTTACCAAAACCAGAAGACCAAGACTTACAATTACAAGCATTAATAAACTCAGGTTATTCTTCAGAACCCAACATTGCATCTCTTAAAATAAAGTTGCCTTGTTTATTTAAGCGACCATGCGGAAAAGTTACCTATTTAGACCAAGAGGACGGACAAGTAAAACCTGTACCAAGAATAAAAGTATGGGCTTTAGTATTTGGCATTCCTTTTACAGACCACACAACAACAAATGGAGATTATTGTATTCCTTGGTTATTTTCTGCTGGTACCTTTATCGGAACACATGCCGAAAACTCTAGAGCAAATGTAAAACCTTTAAACACAACAGGAACAATTGCAGGGGCTGCATTAAGTATTATTTCCAATTTCATACTAGGCTCACAACATACAGAAGGATGGTTTGGTTCTTGTGCTATGAAAAATAATATTAATATACATTTTGGAAATCATACACAAGGGAGATATTGGGCTCAAATATTAGATGCCGTACAAAAACATTATGATTATACAGCACAAGATAATATACATCATACCCCAACAGTAATGACAATTTATGCACAATGGTCTAGCAACTCAGGTGTAAATGCAGCTTCAACAATGATGTTGGGTCATATCCAAACTAATCCTATTTCTTTATTTACAAATCTTTCAAGCTTACTCTTTAATACTAACTTATCGGTAACTGTCCCAAATGTATTTCAATTATTTACAGGATTAATGCCAGATATGACAGCAAGTGTTGGTAGTACGCAAACAGCAACTTATTCAGAAGAATTAATGCAAACCATGTTTCATGAATTAGGTCATGCTTCGTTATTTCATCAAGTTGGTCAAGCATATTGGGTAACTGTTATAGGTCAAACAATTTCAAATATTATCAGTTTCCCAAGTACTTCTATAAATTACCCATACGGTGCTGGTACAGAAAATTTTGCTGGGCTTATTCAAATAAACGAAGCTTGGGCTGAATTTATTGGTAAAGAACATCATAGAAGATTTCATCCTAATGGACAAGCTTTTGTATGGAGTGTTGGCAATAGACAAGGATATCCAGCAGCTATAGAAAACGATATGTGGTTTTCTAACCCATGGATTAACACTGGTATATTTTATGATTTATTAGACCCTGTTAATAATGAGCCTAATGATGGATTAGGTGGATTTTCAATTCAAAATATGTTTAATTGTTTTGGTCCTAATACAAATGGCTTTTGCGATTTTAGAACAAAATTTTTGCAGACCAATTCTGGTGTAAATGCAACGACTTTAAATAAGTTAATGCAAATTCAAAATCAATGGAATAATAATTGTTATAAAAACTGGCCTGACCCAATTAAATTTTAAACTATAATAAATATGAAAAAAATAATTTCAATTTTCGCATTATCATTTTTGATAGTTTCATGCGACCCACCTCGAAATTGCACCCAACCAAATTGCTTATACAGCGATGCTAAGACGGATTTAAATTTTACCCTTACAGGCAAAACTGACAGTGTCATACATATTGGTGATACAATTCGACTACAATGCAAACTTCCGGATACTCTAAAAACAAATTATGGAGATATAGTGTTCGGCA
>JBILBN010000081.1:0-11052 GCA_044353665.1 Chitinophagaceae bacterium
ATTTATTTTCCCTTTTGGGCATAACCATATTTGCAGCTGCTTGCTCAAGTGATTTCAAAGTAGGAGCCGATTATAAAGACTATACCGTGGTATTTGGTTTATTGTCTCGAAATGACACAGCACATTATATGAAAATTACAAAAGGATTTTATGATGAAAAAAATAGCAATCTTTTGATCGCGCAAAATGTAGATTCTTTATACTTTAACAATATTGAAGTAATCATGTATAAATCTACTGGACTGAATGTTGTCGATTCGATTAAGTTACAAAAAGTAGATTTGAATTTAGAAGGATACGCTAAAGACTCCGGAATTTTTGTAAATGCACCTAATTATGCTTATAAATTTAAAGAACTACTTGATCCATCTAAAAAATACAAATTGGTTGTAAAAAATTTAAATACAGGAAAAATTGTCTTTGGTGAAACCGATGTATTAGATAATTCTAAAATTGTTTTTACGAGACCAATTGCAGGAGGAACCCCATTAAATTTTGCACAAGTTGGAGTGAGCTTCACTAACTTTACTTGGAACACACCAGCTAATGTAAGTATTTTCGATTTATATCTTCGTTTTAGTTATGAAGAAAAAAATACTGCATTCACGCCAGTTAAAATTACGAGTGTAGTTAAACTTATTCCTTTAGCGAGGAGTGTTCCAAATGATAATTCGCCAATGAATATCAGTGTGTCTGCAGAAGATTTTTACAGAGCTTTGCAAGGCGAAATAGCACCAGCTGGCAATAATATTACCCGTTTTTTGGATACTCCTGATGTTGTAGTAGCAGCTGCTGGTCAAGATTTAAAAACATATATTGATGTTACTTCTTCTCAAGGAGGCATTACCTATGACCAAATAAAACCTTTTTATACCAACATGCAAGGAGAAAATGTGTTAGGGTTGTTTTCATCAAGAGCAAGCGCTAATGCCAATCAAATCCAATTTTCTAAGGCAACGCGTGATTCCATTTTATTTGGCTCATACACTAGAACTTTAAAATTTGTAGGAAATTCATCTAAATAATTGACGATTGGCTTATAATAATCTCCGCCATTTTTAAATCAAATGATGTGGTAATTTTTATATTTTCATCAATTCCATGAATTAAATTTATGCTTTCGCCCATATTTTCTAAAACAGAAGCCTCATCTGTAAACGATTCATGGTAAGGTTGCTCAAATGCTTTTTTTATTGAATCAATTTGAAATGTTTGAGGCGTTTGAATGGCTCTAAATTCCTCTCTATTCGCATACTCATTGTTAGCCGAATTTATTTTACGTAAACTATCCTTAATCAATACACAAGGAATTGCATTGCCTTTATCTATTGCTGTTTGAAGGCAATTTTCTAATAAATTTTGAGTAATAAAAGGTCTAACTCCATCATGTATAAAAACAATTCCATCTGTTTGTATAGCATTTAATCCGTTTTTAACAGATTGAAACCGAGTCTCTCCTCCTGAAACAACAACAATATCAGCGATGTTATCAGCAATTGAATTTAGATAATCTTGTTGCGCAATATATTCTTTAGGCAACACTAAAATGATTTTAATGTCTGAAATGGTTGTTTGAAACGCTTTAATAGTATGATACAAAATGGGTTTCCCATTTAAAAGTAAAAACTGTTTAGGTATATTACTATTCATTCTTGTTCCAATACCACCAGCTACTATAACAGCATATTTCATTTCTCAAAATTAGTATTTTTTCTACAATATTATTTATTCTTAAAACTTGTTTTTAATTTATAAAAATGAAGAGGTAGCTTCTTTAATTAAGTGTGTATAAATCACTTAAAAAATTCTTACAATTTTCTACTTGTGACTAACTACTTTTTACTACTTTTGCGCATGCTTAAAGATTTTCCTGTTCAAAACGAAAAAGAAACAAGAGGTGGATTTGGTGAAGGTATTCATGAAATTGCAAAAACCAATCCAAATGTAGTAGCACTTACAGCCGATTTAGCCGGTTCCTTAAAATTGAATGCATTTATCAAAGATTTTCCAGATCGATTTATTCAATGTGGAATTGCTGAAGCAAACATGATTGGTATTGCTGCAGGAATGACCATTGGAGGAAAAATTCCTTATACGACTACATTTGCCAATTTTTCTACTTCAAGGGTATATGATCAAATTCGTCAAAGTGTAGCTTACAGTGGTAAAAATGTAAAAATTTGTGCTTCTCATGCAGGATTAACCTTAGGTGAAGATGGTGCAACACATCAAGTGTTAGAAGATATTGGTATGATGAAAATGTTGCCGGGTATGACCGTAATTGTTCCTTGTGATTTCAACCAAACTAAAGCTGCTACAATGGCTATTGCTTCGTATGAAGGCCCTGTTTATTTACGTTTTGGTAGACCAAAATGGCCAAATTTTACTCCACTTGATGTTCCTTTTGAAATAGGAAAAGCACAAGTGATTCATGAAGGAACTGATGTCAGTATTTTTGCTTGCGGACACATGGTTTGGGAAGCAATGAAAGCGGTAGAGCAATTAGAAAAAGAAGGGATTTCTTGTGATTTAATCAATATACACACGATTAAACCACTAGATGTAGACGCTATTGTAAAATCTATTTCCAAAACAAAATGCATTGTAACTGCTGAAGAGCACCAACAAAATGGTGGGCTAGGAGATAGCGTTGCACAAGTAGCAGCTACTCTTTGTGCTTGTCCGCAAGAATATGTGGCAGTGAAAGATAGTTTTGGTGAAAGTGGAACTCCAATGCAATTACTCGAAAAATATGGTTTAACCTCAAATGCTATCGTTGAATCTGTGAAAAAAGTGCTAAAAGCAAAGTAATTCATCGAGAAAAGAGTGATTTTTAACATTATTTAACTTTTTGGAGACACTGTTTGTAAAAAATATTGGCTACATTTACGATATAACAAAAAATAATCACCCATTGGTCAAAAAACTTCATATTTTTTTATTGCTCCTTGTAATGATCTTTTCATTCCAATCTGATGCTTATGCAAATGAAGCATTTGAAAATGAGAATGAAAATAGCATTGTTACTAAAACAGAACGTTATATAAAATATGTCTATGATAGGATCAAATTTCCCAAAAATCATAAAATAAAATTTGAGGCTTTTCAAACAGGGTTTTATGGATATTTAAACATGGTAGAAGCGGGTAAAATTTTATATGGTGCAACTTTGTCTATTTGTGATTTTACATTATCTAGCAATGAAAAAAGAATGTGGGTGATTGATCTTAAATCAAAAAAAGTACTATTTAATTCATTGGTTGCTCATGGTATGGGGACAGGAGAAGAATATGCGGTTAATTTTTCAAATATGAATGAATCGCATCAATCGAGTTTAGGATTTTATACAACAGCCGAAACCTATGAAGGCAATAATGGATATTCATTAAAATTAAATGGGGTAGATGGGGCTTTTAATAATAATGCGTACGACAGAGCGATTGTTATTCATGGTGCAGATTATGTTAGCGAAGATTTTATTAAAGGTAATGAGCGATTAGGCAGAAGTCACGGTTGTCCTGCTTTGCCAAGAGATTTAGCTCCGAAAATAATTGACAGAATAAAAGGAGGTGATTGTTTGTTTATTTACAGCGCTTCAAAACAATATTTAAAAAATTCACATTGGTTAAAAAATAATATCAATCATTTACCTCATGAAGCAGACATGATGGATTTAAATTTACCTAAAAAATCAAATCCACGTTACGTTGAAGAATTAAAATCTTCTGAAATAGTAACAACATCAACTACTTCATCAGTAAAACCAATGTCTAAATTAGAATCCAAAGCGACTGATAAAAACTTGGATAATAAAGAACCAATAATATACAAATCAGTTGCTGATATTCCTAAGGATAGGAAAATTACCTATGTAATTATCAATGAAAATACCAAAACTGGAGTTTCAGACACCGTAAAATCTAAATAATTAAAATTAAAATACTAAAAAACCCGTTTCAATTGAAACGGGTTTTTTTATTTAAGTACAACCATCGACTAAGCAAATGCTTCTCTAATTTTATCAAAAAAGCTTTTGTCAGATTTTGATGGATTTGGTTTAAAATTGGGTGCAAGTTTTAATTTCTCAAGCATGGTTTTTTCTTCACTTGTCAATTCTTGTGGTGTCCAAATATTAATATTAATTAATTGATCTCCTTTTTCATAGCTGTTTACGCTAGGAAAACCTTTGCCTTTTAATCGAAGAATTTTACCAGCTTGAGTTCCAGCAGGAATTTTAATTTTTGCTTTTCCTCCAATCGTTGGTATTTCTGCTTCGATTCCTAAAACGGCATCAGGGAAAGAAATATGCAATTCATACAACACGTTTAAACCTTCTCTCACTAAATCAGCATGTTTTTCTTCTTCTATAACCACCAATAAGTCGCCAGGATAACCATTTCGTTCACCTACATTTCCTCTACCATTCACACTCAATTGCATTCCTTCTTGCACTCCAGCCGGAATATCAATGCTAATCGTATCTTCTCCGTAAACCCTACCTTCTCCTTTACAAGACGTACATTTATTTGCAATTTGAGTACCATCTCCATTACAAGTTGAGCAAGTAGTAACAGTTTGCATTTGACCTAAAAAGGTGTTCGTTACTTTACGAACTTGACCACTACCTCCACAATTGCTACAATTTTGTATAGACGCTTTATCTTTTGCACCGCTTCCACCACAAGGGTCACACTTTATGTATTTTTTTACTTTAATTGTTTTATGTGCGCCTTTTACGTTTTCTTCAAAATTTAATTTTACTTTTACCCTGAGGTTAGAGCCTCTGTTGCCAGTTCCTCTACTTCGTCCACCACCTCTTTGTTGTTGACCACCAAAAAAACCATCCCCAAAAACATCGCCAAAATTTTCAAAGATATCTTCCATTCGCATTCCACCGCCTCCAAAACCACCTTGTCCACCGCCTGAGGCACCACCAACTCCTGCATGACCATATTGATCGTACCGTTGTTTTTTACTGGCATCACTTAATATTTCATATGCTTCTGCTGCTTCTTTAAATTTTTCTTCTGCTTTTTTGTCACCTTCATTTCGGTCAGGATGGAATTGCATGGCAACTTTTCGGTATGCCTTTTTTATTTCATCAGCCGATGCACTTTTGCTAACGCCCAATATTTCGTAAAAATCTCTTTTCATTTTCTATGAATTACAATCCTCGATTGCTATTTTTTAAATATATTCTTAATGTTTTTAATTCAAGCATTTTCGCCTTTTCCCACTACCACTTTCGCATGACGGATCAACTTGTCGTTTAAGGTATACCCTTTAACCACTTGATCTATCACTTTACCTATCATATCGGGTGTAGGTGCAGGAATTTCGGTTATTGCTTCATGTTTTTCTACATCAAAAACTTCTCCAATACTGTCAAAAGATTTTAAACCTTTACTTGAAAGTGTATTATTTAACTTATTGATAATCAATTTAATACCGTTTTTAACTGATTCAACATCGGTAGCGGTTTCCATTTGTTTTTCTGCTCTTTCAGAATCATCAATTATCTCTAGTAAATTAATCATTAAATCTTTACCGGCTGTTTGAATAACCTCCATTTTTTCTTTAAATGAACGTTTTTTGTAGTTATCAAACTCAGCAAAAAGACGCATGTATTTGTCTTTCCAGTCAGCTACTTCTAACTCCAATTTGTCAATATCGTTCATTACTTCTTCCGTAACTTCTTCGGTTTTTGTAGCTTCTTCTGTTGTTTGATTTTCGACAGTAGCGTCCTCTACTTGAATCTCTTTTTCTTGTTCTGACATATCTTTATATTCTAAATTTAGTTTAGTAATATTCTATACTCAATTTATTTGCCAAAATGAATATTGTGTCAAATTGTCTAAAATAAATGGCTATAAATGAGTACAATGTCACTTAGCAAATTATATTGCTGACTTTTGGGCAAAATAATCATTGTTGCAATGAAGTCTTAATAAAAATACGCTTCACTGCGTCTGTTCCGCTATTCGGAAACGAAGGAAGCAGTCTAAGTAAACCCTATAAGCAAAACCTAGATTGCTTCTGTTGTCCAAAGCGACAAACTCGCAATGACGCTTCGGAATTGAGAGTGTTGTTTCTGAGTTGGTTTCATTTTTTCGGAGCAATAATAATTAGGGGACGTCACTGCGAGGTACGAAGTAGCCTAAATAAACCCTATAAGCAAAGCCTAGATTGCTTCTGTTGTCCAAAGCGACAAACTCGCAATGACGCTCCGGAATTGAGAGTGTTGTTTCTGAGTTGGTTTCATTTTTTCGGAGCAATAATAATTAGGGGACGTCACTGCGAGGTACGAAGCAGCCTAAATAAACCCTATAAGCAAAGCTTAGATTGCTTCTGTTGTCCAAAGCGACAAACTCGCAATGACGCTTCGGAATTGAGATTGTTGTACAATTCACAATATTAATTGTATTAAGAAACAAGGAAAATCGTAATTTAAAATTTATAATTGAATATTACTTTCCCCATTCACTTGGGTTTTCTCTCCACAATTTTAGCAAAGTGACTTCTTCTTCAGAAATAATTTTTTTCTCTAAAGCAATATCTATTAATGATGAGTAATTACTCAAACTAATTGTTTTGATATTTTCTGCTGCAAAAATTTGTTGAGAAATAGAGAACTCGTATGTAAACACACTGCATAAACCTACAACTTCGCCTTGTGCTTCCTGAATCGCTTTAACAGCCTCTAAACTGCTCTTGCCTGTAGAAATTAAATCTTCAATAACTACCACTTTTTGCCCTGCATTTAAAACGCCTTCAATTTGATTTCCCATGCCATGCTCTTTGGGTTTAGATCGTACATAAACAAATGGCAAGCTCAATAAATCAGCGACTAAAACACCCCACGGAATACCTGCTGTAGCAACTCCTGCAATTACATCAGCATCAGGAAATTCTGTAAAAATGGCATTTGTCATTTCACTTTTTATGTAATCTCTCACATGTGGATAGGATAAAATTTTTCGATTATCACAATAAATCGGGCTCTTCCAACCGCTTGCCCATGTAAAAGGATTTTGAGGATTTAATTTTACAGCGTTAATTTGCAAAAGTTTTTCTGCAATTGATAATTCTCTTCTCATTATTGCAAACCTACGTTTTGAAATAACAAAATACAAATTCTATTACAATGATTAAGATCATTTTTAACGACAAAAAAATACTATTAGTTGAATCTTACCAAAAAATTAGTAAAAAACTAGCCTTATCGAGTGCTATTATTTCTTTTAAATTTGATGAAGAAAAAATTCAATTTTTAATTGATGATTTATTGATTTCTGAAAATGAATTTTTGATTTTAGTAGGGAACCCTTTAGATAATTTAGAAATTATTAAAAAAACGTTTAAGTTAATCCAAGCTGGAGGTGGAGTCGTTTTGAGTACTAATGATGAAATATTATTTATTTACAGACGAAAAAAATGGGATTTGCCAAAAGGTAAATTAGATGAAGCTGAAACCATTGAACAATGTGCCATTAGAGAGGTACAAGAAGAAACAGGTTTAGTTGAATTAATATTAGGGCCCTTGTTAATGACTACCTATCATTTGTATATTGAAAATGAAATGATTTTAAAAGAAACATTTTGGTTTGAAATGACAACAAACGAACGCACGCTTGTTCCTCAAGCAGAAGAAGGAATAAAAAAAGCCATTTGGGTTCATCAGAACAACATTCAATTTCAATTATCCAATACGTATGAATCCATTATTGATGTTATTGAATCATTGTAAAAATAAAAAAGCCTTTCATTGCTGAAAGACTTCTTTTGAAAAAATCACATAAATAACCTACTGTTCACAAATTTAAGGCTGCTTAATATTTTTGTATAATTGAAATGAGTATCTAGTCTATTTTAATTAGTATTTGGTAGTAAAATGGTATTATTCCTCCGAATTGAAATTTTTTCCTCTTCGTAAATGTTTAATTGCACCAGCTATTTTTTTGCTTTTCAATCGTTTTTCTTTTATCGATTTAGGAATTTTTGTTGGACTTCTTTTTTTAGCAACTATTAAATTTTTTTCAATCAAATTATTTATTTTTTTGATTGCTTTTGACTTGTTCCCAAGTTGTGTCCTGTCTTCATTACAAACAACTAAAAGTTCGTTGTTTTTAGTCAATTGATTGGCCAATTTTTGCAATAATAAATCTTTTTGTTCTTGTGATAAGATGAACGAAGAGACAACATTAAATCTAACTTCTACCTGAGTTTCTACTTTGTTTACATTTTGACCACCTTTGCCACCACTTCGAGAGGTTTTAAATTCTAATTCTTTCGTTACATCGATATTCATAATTTTAGCTATTTTTACGTGCTTTCAATATCAAAAATAAACAATAATAATAACTTTATTTTCTCATTTTAAATAGAAATTAAAGAACCCAAAAATTAAAAAAATGCGTGCAATTATTCAACGAGTTTTAAAGGCTTCTGTCACAATTGAGCATCAACTTCATGCTGAAATAAAAACTGGTTTTTTAGTTTTTTTAGGTATCGAAAATGATGATAATGAAGAAGATTTAAAATGGTTGAGTAGCAAAATAACACAAATGCGTATTTTTAATGACGAAAATGGATTAATGAATTTATCGTTGAAAGAAATAGAAGGTGACATTTTATTAGTCAGTCAGTTTACGTTGCATGCATCCACAAAAAAAGGGAACAGACCTTCATTTATACAAGCCGCTAAGCCAGCAATTGCTATTCCTTTGTATGAGAAAATGATTGAACAATTACAAACAAATTTGGGTAAACCCATATTTACAGGAATTTTTGGCGCAGATATGAAAATCGAATTATTAAATGATGGACCGATTACAATTACAATTGATTCTAAAAACAAACAATAAAAAATATGCACATCAAAGAATTACAAACCGAAGTGGATACTTGGATAACCACAACAGGAGTTCGTTATTTTAATGAACTAACCAACCTAGGGATTTTAATGGAAGAAGTAGGGGAGTTGTCGAGAATTATGGTTAGAAAATATGGGGAACAAAGTTTTAAAGAATCCGATAAAAATAAAAATATAGCCGATGAAATGGCTGATGTGCTGTGGGTTTTAACTGCATTAGCCAATCAATGTGGCGTCGATTTAGAGCAAGCAATTAAAGACAATTTTGATAAAAAAAATAATAGAGATGCAATAAGGCATTTAGAAAATCCAAGGCTCAAATCTTAAATCTCAAGGCTCAAATCTGTATATTAATCATTACATTTGCCATCAAATAAAAAATACATTAATGCCCAATATTTCAAATAGAGGAAGTATCATGCCTCCTTCACCCATTCGTAAATTAGTTCCTTTTGCAGAAGCTGCTAAACAAAGAGGAACTAAAGTTTTTCATTTGAATATAGGCCAACCAGACATTGTAACGCCTAAAGCTGTTTTAGATGCTGTTCGAAACATGGACATGACAATATTGGAATACAGTCACAGTGCAGGTTTTGAAAGCTACCGAAAAAAATTGTGTGTATATTATAAACGTTTTGATATTGATTTAACACCCAATGAAATTATTGTAACAACAGGAGGAAGTGAAGCTATTTTATTTGCCATGATGGCTTGTTTAGATTTGGGAGATGAAATTATTATTCCGGAGCCTTTTTATGCAAACTACAATGGTTTTGCTGTGGAAGCTGGGGTAACCATCAAACCCATTTCGTCAAGTATAGAAGATGGTTTTAAATTACCTCCAATTGAAGATTTTGAAAAAAATATTACTTCGAAAACAAAAGCCATCATGATTTGCAATCCAAATAATCCTACAGGTTATTTGTATTCGATGGAGGAAATGAATGTGTTGAGGGATTTATGTTTAAAGCATAATTTATATTTATTTTCTGATGAAGCTTATCGTGAGTTTTGTTATGATGGACACCAACATATTTCTGCGATGAACCTTGTCGGTTTAGAAAATCATGTGGTGTTGATGGATACAATTTCAAAAAGATACAGTGCTTGTGGTGGAAGAATAGGGGCGTTTGTAACCAAAAATGTGGAGCTGTATAATGCGACCATGAAGTTTGCACAAGCTCGATTAAGTCCGCCATCATTTGCCCAAATTGCTGGTGAAGCAGCTGTAGATTTACCTGCCGATTATTTTGATGAAGTAAAAGCAGAGTACCTAAAACGCAGAGATGTATTGGTTTCTAGACTCAATAATATTCCTGGTGTTTTGTGTCCTAACCCTGGAGGTGCTTTTTATGCCATGGCAAAATTGCCCGTAGAAAGTGCTGAAGTTTTTTGCCAATGGTTATTAGAAAGTTTCTCTTATAACAATCAAACAGTTATGATGGCTCCTGCTTCTGGGTTTTATGCAACGAAAGGATTGGGTGAAAATGAAGTTCGATTTGCGTATGTTTTAAATACGGATGACATAAATGCAGCAATGGATTGCCTTGAACATGCATTGACAGAATACAATAAAAAATAAAATTTAAATGAACGATTCAATTATTACATATCTCCTGATTGGTATTACGGCATTGGTTTCTTTTGGTGCTTTTCAAAATGTAGACTTAATGAATAAGTGTATATTTTATCCTGCTGATATCAAAAACAAAAGAGAATTTTGGCGATTTATAACCCATGGATTTATTCATGCAGATATGCAACATTTGTTGTTTAATATGATCACGCTTTTCTTTTTTGGACGATTTGTAGAAAAACCATTTAATGAGATTTTTGGAAATGCTTTTATTTATCCTTTGTTTTATATTTTAGCTTTAATAGCATCAAGTTTACCAAGTTATAAAAAACACCAAGATGATTATTATTATCGTTCGTTAGGTGCTAGTGGTGCTGTATCTGCTGTGTTGTATGCAGCAATAGTTTTTAATCCATGGATGAGAATTAACTTCATACCAGGCATAGTTTATGCCATAGGTTATTTGGTTTATTCAAATTATATGAGTAGAAAACAAGTCGATAATATTGGTCATGATGCACATATGTATGGTGCTATTTTTGGTTTTATTTTTCCATTTGTATTTAAACCTGATTTAATTCCATATTTTTTAGAACAATTAAAA
>JBILBN010000022.1:0-34023 GCA_044353665.1 Chitinophagaceae bacterium
ACCTCTTCCCATTCCGAACAGAGAAGTTAAGCCCCTCATGGCCAATGGTACTTGGACACAATCCTGGGAGAGTAGGTAGCCGCCGTCTTATTATAAAATCCTCAACAGCAATGTTGAGGATTTTTTTTGTTTGTGATTTTTTGTTTCCTTTTAAGTTTATAGTTCAGTAGCAATTACTAATAAGTTATCATTAGGTACACATTTTATCAGGTGCTAAGTTTGAAAAACGAAATACCCTGTTTTTTTTAGAATATTGCTTTGGTCTTAAGTTCGACAAGAAATTGAAATAGGTTAATGCTTATATTCCAGTTTGTTTTATAATTATAGAAATAGGAATCCTCAATTTACTTAGTTGTTGAGAAAAGTAATTTTTTCATAATTTTTAGTTGATATATTTTATTATGCAAAAATATAGGGTTTAGTTTTGACAAACATAAGTTAATGAAAATCATTCATAGAAATATTTATAAAAAGAAAGAAATTTCGGTTAACATTTTTTACAACTATATATAAATTGATTTTAATGAAACCTATTTTGCCCTATATTTTTTTAATTTCTTAAGTGTAATGGGGCTAAATTATTATTGATAATTTAATTAAATTATAAGCCAAGCTTTACGTATTTAATATCAATATATTTTATACTTTTGTCCACTCTAAAAAAATAATATGAATATTGTTAAAGAAAAATTTTTGGTAATTGGTGCTTGTGGTCAGATTGGAGTAGAATTAACCACTGAATTGAGGAGATTGTATGGTGCAAATAATGTGGTTGCAAGTGATTTAAGAGATGAACATGAATTGTTAAAAGGGACTGGTCCTTATGTGAGTTGTGATGTGATGAATAAAGAGATGTTACATTTATTAATTATTCGACATAATATTACGCAGGTGTATTTATTAGCTGCTATTTTATCGGCAACAGGTGAAAAAAATCCGGGTTTGGCATGGCATATTAATATGCAAAGTTTATTGAATGTGTTAGAAATTGCTAAAGAAGAAAAGTTGTCTAAAATTTATTGGCCTAGTTCTATAGCTGTTTTTGGAGCTACATCGCCAAGGCAAAATACTCCTCAACATACTATTATTGAACCTACTACTATTTACGGAATTAGTAAATATGCTGGCGAACGTTGGTGTGAATATTATCATAAAAACTATGGTGTAGATGTGCGAAGTCTTCGTTATCCTGGTTTAATAAGTTATAAATCTGCTCCTGGTGGTGGCACTACTGATTATGCAGTAGAAATTTATCATGAGGCTTTGAGAGATAAAGATTATGAATGTTTTTTAAATGAGGATACTTATTTGCCTATGATGTACATGCCTGATGCTATTCGTGCAACGATTGAATTAATGGAGGCTCCAATTGATCATATTAAAATAAGAAGTTCGTATAATTTGAGTGCGATGAGTTTTTCGCCTAAAGAAATTAGTTCATCAATTACTAAGCATATTCCAGATTTTAAAATGACCTATAAAGAAGATTTTAGACAACAAATTGCTAATAGTTGGCCACAAAGTATTGATGATTCTGGAGCACAAAAAGACTGGGGTTGGAAGCCTGAATATGATTTAGAAGCGATGACAATTGATATGTTGGATAATTTAAAAGCTCAATATAATCCTCCATGTTAGAAGACAAAGTGTGGCAAAAATCAGCCAAAGAAAATCAAAAAAAATATGCCCAATTTTTAAAACGCTGTGATCAACGAAAAGTAATTAAACTTTTGCCAGAGTTACATGATGAAGTGTTTTCAAAAATTAATTGTTTAGATTGTGGAAATTGTTGTAAAAACCATTCTCCTCGTTTTAAACAGCCAGATATAAAACGAATTTCTAAATATTTAGGAATGAAAGAGGGTGATTTTATTCAAAAATATTTACGTTTAGATGAAGAGAATGATTTTGTAAATAAAGCTCAACCCTGTCAATTTTTACAAACAGATAATACTTGTGAAATTTATGATATGCGTCCAAGTGATTGTGCACGTTATCCTTATACAGATGAAGATGTATTATTGAAAAGGCCTGTATTGACTTTAAAAAATGCGGAAGTTTGTCCTGCTGTTTTCACTATTTTAGAAGAGTTAACGAAAATTAGTTAATTTTAATAAAAAAATCAAATGGCTTCAATTAAAAATATAGGCATCATGACTTCGGGTGGAGATTCTCCAGGAATGAATGCTGCAATTCGTGCAATAGTTAGAACTGCTTTTTCGCATAACTTGGTTCCCTTTGGAATTATGAGAGGATATCAAGGAATGATAGAAGGGGACATTAAAGAATTAAAAACAACTGATGTTTCAAATATTATTCAGCGAGGTGGTACTATTTTGAAAACTGCACGTAGTAAAGATTTTATGACGATTGAAGGAATGGAAAAAGCGTATGAAAATATTAAATCACATAATATAGATGCCCTTGTATTAATTGGAGGAGATGGAACGATGAGAGGAGCTGTGGCTTTTTTTGAAAAATATAATATTCCAGCTATAGGTTTACCGGGCACAATAGATAATGATTTAAATGGAACAGATTTTACTATCGGTTTTGATACTGCTGTTAATACTGCAGTTAGTGCGATTGATAAGATAAGAGATACTGCTGAGGCACATAATAGACTTTTTATTGTTGAAGTTATGGGTCGTGATGCCGGATACATTGCTTTACACAGTGGTATTGCTTGTGGTGCAGAAAGCATTTTGATTCCTGAGCAGAAAGAATCGATAGAACTATTAATTGAAAATATTAAAAGTGATCAACGAAGAAAAAAAATGACGAATATTATTGTAGTTGCAGAAGGCGATGAATTTGGAGGAGCGCAAGAACTAAGTAACAAGTTAAAAGATGAGTTGCCTTGGATAGATTATAGAGTAACTATTTTAGGACATATTCAACGAGGAGGAAGCCCCACTTGTGCTGATCGTATTTTATCGAGCAGATTAGGCTATGCAGCTGTAGAAGCTTTGGTAGCAAACCGCTCACAAGAAATGGTAGGTATAATAAACGATAAAATAGAATATACACCTTTTCATAAATGCATAAAATCGCATAAACCGATGTCTGAAGATTTATTAAACATGATTAATGTTTTAGCAAAGTAGTAGCCATTTAAAATAAAATAAAACGCGTACTTTTACGTTTTAAGAAAACATGAAAAAAATATTTTTTTTATTGATTTTAATTGCATGCTTTCATGCAGATGCACAGGTTTTTTTTCGAAAATCTGAATTTGGAATTAGTGGAGGCGGATCAAATTATTTTGGCGATTTAAATCCTGAAATAAAGTTTAATTCAGCTGGTTACAGTGGAACCATTTTTTATAAATATAACATTACAAAATATATTGCATTAAAACTAAACTCAACTTATGCGCATATTGCAGGAGATGATAAAAACGCTCGTAATCCCTATCAATTAGAAAGAAATTTAAACTTTCAAAATAATATTTTTGAAATAACATTTGGTACCGAATTTCATTTTTTTGAATATAAAGTGGGCGATTTTGAACATCGATTTACTCCCTATATGACCTTAGGAATTGGGATGTTTTGGTATAATCCTTACACAACGCTAGAAGGTAAAAATTATTTTTTAAGACCATTGGGTACTGAGGGGCAAAATTATGAATCATATAAAAGCAGAAGATATACCGATCGTGCTACTTGCTTTCCTTTAGGCTTAGGATTTAAATATTGGGTTGCAAAAGGAATTACATTAAACATGGAAATTACGAATAGACTCACCACTACCGATTATATTGATGATGTTAGCACTACTTATGTTGGCATTGATAAGTTTCAAGATATTCAGCCTACACCTTATCCAATTCCTGCCGCTATATTGCAAGATAGGAGTTTAAATCACTTAGGCAATGTTGGCAAACAAAGGGGGATTAGTACTACTGCAGATCAATATATGACGTTGCAAATTGGGTTTTCATTTAAATTACCTACTTATCGTTGTCCAGATGAGTTTTAAATTTTTTTGACAAAAAAATAGCATTTTCTTGGTATAAATATCCATGAAAATATTTTTTGTGAAAATAGTTCAGAGAATGAAACTTATTTCTTTAATCATTGGTTATTTTATCAATGTGAATTGTTTCAATATTTATCCTTCAACATTCAATATTCAACATTCTTTTTATTACTTTTGCGCTCTAAAATAGTTTATTTATGAGTATAATTACACATGTACATGCAAGACAAATATTAGATTCAAGAGGAAATCCTACGGTAGAAGCAGAGGTTTTTACGGATGAAGGTGCAATGGGTAGAGCTGCGGTTCCATCTGGTGCTAGCACAGGAATTCATGAAGCTGCAGAATTGCGTGATGGAGATAAAAAACAATATCTTGGTAAAGGTGTTTTGAAAGCGGTAAAAAATGTAAATACGCTCATTCACAATGCATTAATTGGATTAGATGTAACAGACCAAACGGTTATTGACCAAACAATGATTGATTTAGATAAAACACCTAATAAAAGCAAACTTGGTGCAAATGCTATTTTAGCAGTAAGTATGGCTGCTGCCAAAGCGGCGGCTGAAGAAAGTGGATTAAGTTTATATCGTTATATTGGAGGCACTAATGCCAAAATATTGCCAGTTCCAATGATGAATATTTTAAACGGTGGAGCGCATGCAGATAATAAAATTGATTTTCAAGAATTTATGGTCATGCCAGTTGGCGCAAAATCATTTAGTGAAGGTTTACGTTGGGGTACAGAAATATTTCATACGCTGAAAACGGTGTTAAAGAAAAAAGGATTCTCTACAAACGTGGGTGACGAAGGTGGTTTTGCACCCGATATTCAAAGTAATGAAGAAGCCATGGAAACCGTTTTAACAGCTATTCAACAAGCTGGATTTAAAACAGGTTCTCAAATAATGATTGCTATGGATGCAGCTAACAGTGAATTGTGGGATGCAAAAGGAAAATGTTATGTTTTCAAAAAATCATCGGGCAAAAAAATGAAGAGCGAAGAATTAGTTAAATTTTGGGAAAATTGGTGTCGTCAGTATCCTATTGCATCGATAGAAGATGGTTTGGCTGAAGACGATTGGAAAGGTTGGAAAATGTTGACAGAAGCTGTTGGAAGCAAAGTTCAACTAGTAGGTGATGATTTATTTGTAACCAACGTAAATCGTTTGGAAAGAGGAATTAATGAAAATATTGCCAATGGGTTATTGGTAAAAGTAAATCAAATAGGTACATTAAGCGAAACTATTGATGCTGTTACAATGGCTCAAAATGCTGGTTATAACACCATTATGAGTCATCGCAGTGGAGAAACAGAAGATGCAACCATTGCTGATTTAGCAGTTGCATTAAATTGTGGTCAAATCAAAACTGGCTCTGCTTCTCGTTCAGATCGAATGGCAAAATACAATCAATTAATTCGTATTGAAGAAGAGCTTGGAGCAAGTGCAATTTATTTAGGTAATAAATTGAAATTTGGCAAATAATTTATTTTTTTTAAACAATAATAAAAAATGGTCTTGATTATCAAGACCATTTTTTATTTGATAAATACATTAAGTTATTTTGTATCAAAAAGAGATTCTACTTTTTCAAATTCTCTACCAAAAAGCAAAGTCATCATAAACATAATTTTTAACCTTAATATTTAACAAATTATTTCCTGTTTTTTGGAAGGAGCAAATTCTGTTGGTGTAAATTAAATATAATGATGATAGGTGGAAGCCGCAAAATATGTTGTTATTATTAAACAGATTGCAAAATTTAGAATAGACCTAAAAACGAAATAACTCCAAATTCTATTATATATATTTGCAAAATTATCAAAGAAAGCCAACAAGAAAATGGCTGGGTAAATGCCATTTTTGCCTGTTCAAAGCTTATAAATTAATTCTAGTGCAAGCATCTAAAAAAGGAAATTCATTATTTTCTCAAACTATTAGGAGAACCAATAAATTATCCCTCGAATATAGAAAATGGAGTAGGTGTTTTTACTGCTCATATTCCTAAATTTTATTTTTTAGATTTGAAAAATTATTAAAACAGATTTAAAAGAATACAAAACTAAAGTTGTTATTTTATCATTATTGAAAATTTCTAAGTGATCTAATTAAAATTAGAACTAGAAATAGATTTATAACTTCAAAATAGTATAAGTTATTCACCTATTCTTATATAAAATCAATTATTTTGGGTAGATTGTAAAACCAAATTCTAATTATTTAAAATAAATTGTATATTCGCACGTTCAAAAATGTACATTAAATAAGTTAAAGACATGCAATTAAAAGGTTTGATCAGGTTATTTACAATAGCCCTAATATTAATCTCTCTATTTCAACTTTCTTTTACGTTCGTCGTAAAAAACTTTGAGAAAAAACAAGCTTCTAAAATAGAAAGCCGTGTAAAGAGCGAAAATCCAGAATTAAAAGATGAAGCACTAAAATTAGCTATTGATGACAAATTACGTTTTCAATTAGATAGTTTAACGGACAAAAAAATCTATAATTTAGGTTTTACAGATTACACATACCAAGAAGCAAAAGAACAAGAGTTAAATCTTGGTTTGGATTTGCAAGGAGGTATGAACGTGGTTTTGGAGGTGAGTTTAAACGAATTAGTTCGTAATTTAAGCAACAATCCTAAAGATCCTGCGTTGAATGCGGCAATTGCACAAGCAGAAAAAATGAAGGCTAATTCGCAAGATGATTTCATTACGTTATTTGCGGATGCTTATAAAACACAAAATCCTAATGGACAATTAGCGCCTTTGTTTGCAAAACCTTCTTCAAAAGAATTGACAATCTCATCTACGAATGATGCGGTGGTTAAAAAATTGAAAAATGACGCAAAAGCAGCTATTGAAAGTACTTACAAAGTTTTAGGAAAACGGATTGATAAATTTGGAGTTACACAGCCTAATTTAAGTTTAGATGAAAATAGAGGAATTATTTCTGTGGAATTAGCTGGTGTAAATAATCCTGAACGTGTTCGTAAATATTTGCAAGCAACTGCTAAATTAGAATTTTGGAGAACGTATGCTTATCAAGACATTGTTCCAAACATTATTGAAGCAGATAAAAACTTAAAAGATTATTTAAGTGGTAAAAAAATAGAAGATACTACGGTAACTTCCACTACAGATACGAATAAAGTAGCAAAAGCAGTAACTGATACATCTTCATTAAGTTCATTAATGAATGATAAATCTACTGCATCTGCAACGGATACAAATACTAAAAACTTAACAGACGATCAAAAATTAGCGAATGCAAGAAAAGAGAATCCATTAATTTTCTTCTTACAATATGGTGCTTCTTTTAAAGGTCAAGACGAAAAAGGGAAACAAGTTCATGAAGCTCGTGTTTCTATCATAAAAAATTCTGATATTCCTACATTACAAGGCTATTTAGATTTACCGGCGGTTAAAAAAGCGTTGCCTTCAGATTTGAAATTTTTATTCGGACCTCTAGGAAATGAAGAAGGAGCGAAAAACTTGTCTATTGTATATGCAATTAGAACAGAAAGAGGAAAAACTACGCCTCCTTTAGATGGCGATGTAATTGAAGAAGCTAAAGCCGATTTTAGCCCATTAGGTGAAGCAGAAGTTTCTATGGCTATGGACATGAATGGGGCTAACATTTGGAAACGAATGACAAAAGATAATATTGGAAAAAGTATTGCTATTGTTTTAGATGATGTTGTTTATTCTGCACCGATGATTAACGGAGAAATCCCTAATGGTCGTTCTAGTATTTCAGGAAACTTCACTGCTGAAACTTCTAAAGATTTAGCAAATGTGTTAGAAACAGGTAAATTACCTGCTCCTGCTCGTATTGTTCAAGAACAAGTAGTTGGACCAACTTTAGGACAAGAAGCGGTAAACGGAGGTTTAATGTCTTTTGTTATCGCATTTTTAGTAATCTTTGGATTAATGTTGGTGTATTATAACACAGCAGGTTGGGTTGCCAATATTGCTTTAATTTTAAATTTATTATTTACAATCGGTATTTTAGCTGCCTTACACGCATCATTAACTGCTGCTGGTATTGCTGGTTTAGTATTAACTATTGGTATGGCTGTGGATACGAACGTTATCATTTTTGAGCGTATTAAAGAAGAATTAAAATTAGGTAAGTCGCATGAGGATGCTGTAAACGAAGGTTATCGTCGTTCATTAAGTCCTGTTTTAGATGGTCACATCACGGTATTAATGACAGCTGTTATTTTATTTATTTTTGGTTTAGGTCCTGTATTAGGATTTGCGACTACTCAAATTATTGGTATTTTATTGTCATTATTCTGTGGAATTTTAGTATCTCGTTTAATCACAGATATGAGAATGAAAAAAGGAAAACACTTTAATTATTTCACAACTTTCTCATCAAAATTATTCCAAAGTTTCAATTTTAAATTTATTGAATGGAGAAAGAAAGCATACATAATTTCATTAGTCGTTGCTTTTTTAGGAATTGGTTCTATTTTTAACGGGTTCCATTTGGGAGTTGAGTTTTTAGGTGGTAGAAGCTATACGGTTGAATTAAATGGCAAATACAAAACCAATGACATTAGAGAAAAATTACAATCTGTTTTTGAAGGGGATAATCCAGTGGTAAAAACAATTGGAACAGGAAATACAGTAAATATTGTAACTGCATATAAGCGTACTCAAAACAGCGATGCAGTAACGAATGAAATTGTAGAAAAATTGTACAATGGTTTAAAATCAGGAAACTTTATTGCTGCCAATACTACCTTAGCACAATTTAGTGCTACAGACCGTTTGAGCTCAAATACAGTATCTGCAACAATCTCTGATGATTTGAAATGGGGTGCATTAAAAGCAACACTTTGGTCATTGTTATTAATAGCCGTTTATATCTTCATCCGTTTCCGTAAATGGCAGTATTCATTAGGTACTTTAGTTGCCTTGGTTCATGATGTATTTATTATGTTAGCGGTATTCTCATTCTTGAAAAATGTAGTTCCTTTCTCTCTAGAGATAGATCAACATTTCATTGCGGCTATTTTAACTGTAATTGGTTTCTCAATGAATGATACCGTAATCGTATTTGATAGAGTTAGAGAATACTTCCGTAAGCGTCCAGGTGAAAGCAAAACAAATATTATCAATGCAGCGATTAATGATACCATGAGTCGTACAATTATGACGTCATTTACAGTATTTATTACCTTATTAATATTATTCATCTTTGGTGGAGAAGTTACTAAAGGTTTTGCATTTGCAATGATGATTGGAGTAATTACAGGTACTTACTCTTCAATATTTGTAGCGGCACCAATTTTAGTTGATTTAGACAAAACGGATAAATTGACTCAAGAAGTTGACAAAGACCAAAAAATAGCAGAATTAAAAGAAATGGCTTAAACCATTTTTGATAAATAAAAATTAAAGTCCTGAGCAATCAGGACTTTTTTTATAGAAATAATATTTACCTTCGATAATATGAAATACAGTTTTCTTTTTATAGCCATTTTTTTAGGAGTATTTTCTTGCAATTTTAGTAAAAAAGCCAATATTCAAATAAAAAATAACAATGAATATCCAATTTCATTGACGTTTATTACCAATAATATTCAACAAGTTTATGGTAAAATTGAGCCCAATCAAAAATTGAATGATTCGTATGATTGGACTAAACTCGATAAAATGGATGGGGAGTTTTTAATCGTCGTAAAAAATGAATTAAACAATCATAGAGATACTTTTCATCACGGACAATTCCTTCATGGCGAATTAGGAAATTATATAGAGATTGAAACCAATCAAGGGCAACTGAAGATTGTTGTGAGTGATTAGAAGACAATCATAAGATTAGTAAAAGTCTGTAATATGAGGTTGTGCCTTCAATCAATACTATGTTGCTTATAGCGACAAAATATAAAATCAACATCTCAATCTTCTTTGAAAAATTAATCATTAAACAATACCTTTGCGCTCATAATAATACTAAAATGGGTTTGAATAAAGTAGTTGCTAATGCAACAGAAGCAGTACAACATATTGAAGATGGAATGACGATTATGTTAGGAGGTTTTGGGTTGTGTGGCATTCCTGAAAAATGTATTCAAGCCTTGGTAGATAAAGGTGTAAAGAACTTAACTTGTATTTCTAATAATGCTGGAGTAGATGATTTTGGTATTGGATTGATGTTGCAAAAAAAGCAAGTAAAGAAAATGATTTCATCTTATGTGGGTGAAAATGCTGAATTTGAACGTCAATTATTAAGTGGTGAATTAGAAGTAGAATTAATTCCTCAAGGAACATTAGCAACTCGTTGTATGGCAACAGGTTACGGCATTCCTGCTATTTATACTCCAGCTGGTGTGGGTACAGAAGTGGCACAAGGGAAAGAAACGCGTATGTTTACGATGTTTGGTGAAGAAAAAGAATACCTAATGGAAATGGCTTTTGAGAGTGATTTTGCTATCGTGAAAGCTTGGAAAGCAGACCGTCAAGGAAATTTGATATTTAAAGATACAGCCAGAAATTTCAATCCCTTAATGGCTATGGCTGGTAGAAAAACGATTGTAGAAGTGGAAGAGTTAGTTGAAGTAGGAGAATTGGATCCAAATGAAATTCATGTGCCAGGTATTTACGTTGATTATGTTTTTAAAGGAGAAAACTATGAAAAACGAATTGAACAATTAACCGTAATAAAAGCAAATTAAAACGGATTTTTTAAAAGCGTTTTTCAATAAAATAATCTTACTGAATTGAGAATTTGGTTGTGTCAGAAGCTGATCTTCCTGAGTAATCATAAGTGGTAATTAACAATCGGTAATAGGTAGTTTCAGTGCCAAAATTCACTAACATTTTTGTATTAAATGTATAAACCTCTTTGCCATCAACAGCAGGTTTTTTTAACAAAATAGGCGTGTTGTTTTTTACGGTATCATAGGTGGCATTCATTTGCAAAACCTCTATGGTAAGTGATTTTAGTTTGCCACTTGTTTTTTCAGTTTCTTTATCAACTACATTCCCTACGATATGAATGTCATCGCCATAATAAAAAATTTCGCTGTTTAAAGGTGCATTGGTTTGTATTGTAGGTGCTATTGTATCTCTCGATTCGTTGTAGAAATAAATACTGTTATCGCTTTTTTTACAAGATGTTGTAAATAAGATACCTAAAGCAAGACATATAAATGAGAATATAGCTATTTGTTTCATTAACGACTTTTTGAATTTCAAATATACTTAAAAAGTGGGTAAATCAAACATAGTTTAATATTTTTACCTTTTTATCACAAATGAACCCAGAAACCTACTATCAATTAGCATTAAGTAAAATACCAGGAATTGGACCTATTCGGTTCAAAAAAATAATTGAAAAGGATCCGAATGTAGAAAAATTATTTTCCTCATCAAGCAAATATTTACAAAAATTTGTTGGATTGAATGAAAGCATTTCTGACGCTATTTTGAAATTTGATTTTAGAAAAGAAATTGAAGCTGAATTAGCATTTTGCGAAAAAAATAACATTAAAATTTTGTTACAAAATGATGAACATTATCCTCGTCATCTAAAACACTGCATTGATGCTCCTTCGGTGTTATTTTTTCGTGGGAACTACAAATTTGAGGAACAAAAAATAATTTCTATTATCGGCACTAGAACTTTTACAGACTATGGTAAGCGCATTTGTGAAGAGTTAATTGAGCAATTACAACCTTATGGAGTAACCATTGTAAGTGGCTTAGCTTATGGCATAGATATCATTGCACATCGACAAGCAATTAAGCAAAACCTAGCAACCATAGGTGTGGTAGCGCATGGATTAGATAAAATTTATCCATCAGCGCATAAAAATACAGCGATGGAAATGATGGAACACGGTGGACTGTTAACTGAATTTTTTTCAGGCACTATGCCTAATCGAGAAAATTTCCCAACCCGAAATAGGGTAGTTGCTGGTATGTCTGAAGCCACTATCGTTATAGAAACAGAAATGAAAGGGGGCTCAATGATTACAGCTGAATTCGCTAGCTCCTACAACAAAGAATTATGTTGTTTCCCAGGTAGGATTTCGGATGCAAAAAGTTCGGGCTGCAATTATTTAATTAAATCTTTAAAAGCATCTTTAGTAACCTGTGCCGATGATATCGTGCAAAATTTAGGATGGAATCAATCATTTAAAACAAAGCCTACACAACGTCAATTGTTTATTGAAATGACGGATGATGAAAAAATAATTTACGATATTTTAAACGAAAAAGAATCGATTCATATTGATGAATTAATGCAAAAATGCCAATTAAATTCTTCGCAAATTGCTGGTTGTTTGCTCAGTTTAGAAATGCAAAATATAGTTGTCGTTAAACCAGGCAAAATGGTCAGTATTTTATCTTAAAATGCTTTAACGAAATTATAGGGCTTTTTAGATACAAAAAACATTCATTTCGATTAACTTTGTGCACGTTTTAAAAATATATATGAAGAATTTACCCATTATTTTCAGTTCATTAGCACTAGTAGGAGTTGCTATTTTATTTGGTATGAATTTGAAATCGAATAAAAAATCGAGACCAGAAGCGATTACTATAAAAGATTCAACTGGAAAAGAGGTGATTGTTGCTGGTGCAAGAATTGCGTTTGTTGATATTGACACTTTAGAATCCAATTATGATTATTTTAAAAAAAGAAAAGTAGAATTTGAAAATCGTCAAAAAAGTATTGATGCGGAACTAGAAAAAATGGCCAATACCTTGCAAAATGAATATGCAGGGTTACAAAAAAAAGCGCAAGATGGTTTAATGTCGCAGGCTGAAGGTGAAGCAGCTCAACAACGATTGATGGCAAAACAACAAGAATTAGAATTAAAACGTCAAAATTTAGGCGCTAAATACTTGAAAGACCAAGATGTTTTTAACAAAGAAATTCATGATAATTTGCACAAATACATTGAGCAATACAATGAAGAAAAAGGATACGATTATATTCTTTCTTACTCCAAAGATGGCTCCATTTTATATGCTAATAAAGGCTTAGATGTTACTCAAGACATTATTGATGGAATGAATAAAAGTAAAGGAGCATTGAAAGAAAAAGCAACAACAAACGTTGACACCACTAAAAAATAAAAAATGAGAAAAAAAATAGTAGCTGGAAATTGGAAAATGAATATGACTTTAGCTGATGGAGAAGCGTTGGTAGAAGAAATAATGAATAAAAGTCCTGAGTTAGATGATAACAAACAAGTTATTTTTTGTACTCCTTACACTCATTTAATGCTAATAGATGATACGATAACTGAACTCTCAAAACCCAACTTTTTTTTAGGTGCACAAAATTGCAACGACAAATCCTCAGGTGCCTACACTGGAGAAATATCTATAGCCATGTTAGAAGAAGTGGGCGTTGATTCTGTAATTATTGGGCACTCAGAAAGAAGACAATATTTTGCAGAAAGCAATGCATTTTTAAAAAATAAAGTTGATACTTTGGTAGAAAACGATTTGCAAATTATATTTTGTTGCGGTGAACCACTCGAAATTAGAGAGGCAAACACACAAAATGAATATGTAGCCAAGCAATTAGAAGAAAGCCTTTTTCATTTAGATGCTGCTCAAATGCTAAACAACGTAGTAATTGCCTATGAACCCATTTGGGCAATAGGAACTGGCAAAACCGCTACCACAGCGCAAGCACAAGAAATGCATACTTACATTCGGTCCTTAATTACTAACAAATACAACAACGAAGTTGCACAAGAAATTTCTATATTATATGGTGGAAGTTGCAATGCAGCTAATGCTAAAGAATTATTTGCTTGCGAAGATGTAGATGGTGGATTAATAGGTGGCGCTGCACTCAAAGCAGAAACATTTTTGCCAATCATTGAAGCTATGTTTTAATAAAGACAACGACTATTATTCAAACTAGGTGCTAAAATAAGAAATGATAAACGAGTAGGCTTATATAAATGAAATAAAAAACGCTGTCAGAATTTAAAAATACTGACAGCATTTGAGTTTGTATTTGATTAAAGCCAAAAAAAGTGTAACAGTTGAACGGAGCGTGGCCGCTTAAGATGAATAAACTATCAGGCCTCGACCTCAAAAAAAACATACAATCATATACTACCTACTACTTTTAATGTAGACTTGCAGAAATTAATCGTAAAAATTCAGATCGAGTAGTATGGTTTTCAAACTGCCCAGAAAAAGCAGAAGTCGTTGTAGAAGAATTTTGTTTTTGAATGCCTCTCATCATCATGCACATGTGCCGTGCTTCAATAACCACTGCTACGCCAATAGGGTCAAGGGCTTCTTTAACGGCATCTAAAATTTGATGTGTCATACGCTCTTGCACTTGCAAACGACGAGCAAAGCAATCAACCACCCGAGCTAATTTACTCAAGCCAGTGATGTAGCCATTGGGAATGTAAGCAATATGTGCTTTGCCAAAAAACGGCAACATATGGTGCTCACACATCGAAAAAAGTTCGATGTCTTTTACAATTACCATTTCGCTGTAGCTTTCTTTAAATTTTGCCGAATTTATAATTTCTACAGCATCCATTTTATAGCCTTGTGTTAAAAAAAGATTAGCTTTTGCTACTCGAAGAGGGGTTTTTTCTAAACCTTCACGAGTGGTGTCTTCTCCTAAATCAGTTAAAATATTTTTATAATGAGCCGACAAACTTTCTATTGTCTTTTCATCGAATTGTTCAATTTTATTGTATGACATATTTTTATTTTATTGTCCGTAATATTCCACATATATGCGTGGCGTTTCTATTAATTTTACACAATGCAATTGTGCACCTATTTTTTTGACTTCTTCTTCAAGCTGATTCCAAATGCCGACAGCAAAATTTTCGGCTGAAGTTAATTTGCCTTCCATAAATGCAACATCAATATTTAAATTTAGGTGGTCGGCTAAATCAACAACATTTTTTTTCATGATATCGCCCAATTCTTTGGCGTTTATCACAAATCCTGTTTCAGGGTTTACTTCGCCTTTGACAGTTACATGCAATTCATAATTGTGACCATGAAAATTTTTATTGGAACATTTCCCAAATATTTCGGCATTTTTTTCTTCGCTCCAGTTTTCATTCCACAGTTTATGTGCGGCATTAAAACTTTCTACTCTAGTAACATGAACCATTTATTAAAATTTATTTGCAAAAGTAGGTTTAAGTTATAACTTTTGACTCTTCAAATGTAAAGCCATATTATAAATTCGTCAAAAACTATCTGGTTATATTGAATAGAATTTTAGAATTGAGATAAAATTTTATTACAAAGGTAACATGTATGATACTAAACAGCCTTGTAGCAGTTAATGAATTTAAGTTTTATCTGAGAGATAAGAGAGAATAAAATTCGTGATTTTGAGTTCGTAATTCGTAATTTTGGGCGATGCATATAGCAATTGTTTCTGCAACTGATTTTGAACAGAACTTATTAGATTTGAATGCTTTACCAAAACAGCATACAACAAAATTTCATACACATGGCATTGGTCTAATGATGTCGACATTTCATTTAAGTGAAATTGTACAATCTAAACCCGATTTGATTATTCAATGTGGTTTGGCAGGCACCTATCATGAATATATAAATATTGGCGAAACGGTAATCGTTGAAAATGAAATTTTGGGTGACACAGGTGCACAAGATCATCATAAACAATTAGATTTATTTGATTTGCAATTAATAAATACCGATGAATTTCCATTTAAAAATAGGGGGTTGAAAAATGATTATGTTACGCATTTAAATACCTCATTAAAAAAAGTGACAGGTTTAACGGTCAATCTTTCATCAGGTAATGAATCAACCATTCAATTAAGAAAATCAACATACAATGCAGATATAGAAACGATGGAAGGTGCAGCCTTGCATTATGTTTGTTTGCAAAAAGAAATTCCATTTATTCAATTTAGGGGTATTTCAAATTTGGTTGAACCACGAAATAAAGCCAATTGGAAAGTGAAAGAAGCCATTGAAAGTTACACCAAAGCAATCACCGCATTTATTCATCAAATTCCTTCAAGTTTATGAAATTAAAAATTGGTATTTCGCCTTGCCCAAACGATACCTTTATTTTTGATGGCATTTATAATAAACTCATCAATCTAAAAGGGTATGAATTTGAATTCATTTTAGAAGATGTACAAACTTTAAACGAATTAGCGTTGAAAGGGGATATTGATATTATTAAAATTAGTTATGCGCATTATTTCAATGTGATGAAGGACTATATTTTATTGCGTTGTGGAAGTGCTTTAGGCAAAGGGGTTGGACCATTGTTGATTGCAAAATTTGAGATTCCTTTATCTGAAATAAACAATCAATCAATTGCAATTCCGGGTATTTATACCACTGCCAATTTTTTATTTAGTTATGCATTTCCTGATGCTACAAATAAATCGCCCTTGGTGTTTTCAGAAATTGAAAATGCTGTAACAAATGGTACAAAAGATGTTGGTGTAATCATTCATGAAAATCGCTTTACGTATCAAGAAAAAGGGTTGCATAAATTGATGGATTTAGGGAATTATTGGGAAGAAAAAACGCAACTGCCCATTCCTTTAGGTGGTATTGCTATTAAACGAAATTTAGCAATATCTATTCAACAAGACATCAACAATATCTTGCATGAAAGTTTATTGTTATCGAGAAAAAATTATCCTGTTTTAGGTGAATTCATCACTTGTCATGCACAAGAAATGAGCCAAGATGTGATGAAACAACATATTGATTTATATGTGAATGATTATAGTTTAGACATTGGCAGAGACGGACAATTAGCTGTAGAAAAAATGCAATCAACTTTAGGAAATCAATCAACTTTACCTTTATTTATTGAGAAATGATAGTATTTAAAAATAAACGTTTCGACGAATTAACGACTACCGAATTATATAAAATCATTCAAATTCGATTTGAAGTTTTCATTTGTGAACAAACCTGTTTTTATCAAGATTTAGATGATAAAGATATAGAATCGATTCATTTAATGGGATATGAAAATAATGAGTTAGTTGCTTATGCACGACTATTGCCAAAAGGAATTTCATATGAAAATTATTGTGCTATTGGTAGAGTTCTAACCAAAGAAATAGCACGACGAAAAGGCTATGGAATAGAATTGATGAATAGAGCGATAGAAATTTGCAAGCAAGAATTTGCTGGTGATATTAAGATTTCTGCACAACAATATTTAGAAAAATTCTACTCAGATTTTGGTTTTAAAACCGTTACCGAAATGTATTATGAAGACCAAATTCCTCATGTTGGAATGGTGTTTAAAGTTACTCAATCACCACTTTCTTAAACAAACTCTTTTCTCCAAAGTTCAATTTCAACATATAAATACCTTTTGATAAATGTTGAACATCTATTTTATTTTCTGTAGTTGATAATATTAATTGACCTAAAGAATTATACAATTCCTTCCTGACATCTGATAGCTGACATCTGACATCTATGAAGTTGTTTGCTGGATTCGGAAAAATGGATATTTCTGACATCGTATTTTCTTGCACAGAAACTGGAAATTCATCTGAACAAGCAAACGAATTGTAACCAATAAATTCTTGTGTTTTGCAATTGCCACACAATATTTTTTTGAAGAAACAAACCAATTTTTCAGGAATATAATAGACCTCTTCCAAAGAAGGATTGGATACATGATTGCCTGAGGCATCATAATTGCCTTCAGCACAAATGTTTAAACTTTTCATTCGTTGATAAATTAATTTTGGTCCATAAACAATTGGGTACTTGCTACAATTTGCATAAAACCCATTATCAATTGGCATCACATTATCTAACATTCCATGAATAGATAACACAGGGATTTTTTCATTGCTTTGAATAGCATTTGTATCTAACATTCCACCACTCCAATTAAAAATTCCTTTGACAGTGAAAGGAACAAAGTTTGTATTTGTTGCACTGTCAATTTTACCCAAATCGCTAGAAACACCAGGATAAATAGCATTTGCTTCAGCTTGATTTAAAAAAGCAGTATTTAGTACAGTTGTTGCGCCTGCGTCTCTGCCCACTAAAAAAATATAATTTGTATCTATTTTATAGGCCGTATTATTGGCAACTAAAAAACGAATAGATGCTTTCACATCTTGCAATGCTCTATATGAAGCAAACCGATAATCCACTGAATCGCCATCACAATTGCCTGTTCCATTATCCCAACCTAAACGATAATCAACAGTAGCTGTTACAAATCCTTTTTTTGCTAAAGATTCAGTATAATTCTGCATGTCATATCTATGTCCACTTTTAAATTCTCCACCATGAACAAGCACGATTAAAGGTCTTTTAGGCAATGGATCAATTAAAGGATGAGGATAAGCAATATCCATTTTAAGCGTATCAATTTGACCTAAATGATTTAAATTAAAGCCATATACAACATCTTGGTTATGGTAAATGGCAAATGCATTATAATATTCTATGTTTGAAAATTTTCCTTGAATGCAATATGGCGTAGGTTGTGCATTGACATTTAACACTAGAAAAAAAGATAAAACAGTCAGTAAAATATATTTCATGTATTAAATGTGATGTGTTAAAATGCAATTTAGCATTTTTTATTGTAAAGCAATCTCAACAAAAAAGGATATTCCTAAATAACAAACTACTTTATTTGCTTTTTCTTACTATTTTTGCACCCTAAAATTTAAAATATGTCTTTAGTAGATTTAGTAATGCCTAAAATGGGTGAAAGTATAATGGAAGCCACTATTTTAAAATGGCATAAAAAAGTGGGTGATTCAGTGAAAATGGATGAAACCGTTTTAGAAATCGCTACAGACAAAGTAGATAGTGAAGTTCCATCAACTGCCGAAGGTATTATTGCTGAAATCTTATTTAAAGAAAATGATGTTGTTCCTGTTGGAACTGTTATTGTAAGAGTAAATTCTGGTGCAGCAGGTGCTTCATCACCAGCTCCAGTTGCAGATGCGCAAGCATCAGCTCCTACACCAACTCCAGTTGCAACAATGGTAACTTCTGTTCCACTAGCTACTGCTTCTGCTGGAAGTAATAAGTTTTATTCTCCATTAGTTTTAAACATTGCTTCGTCTGAAGGTGTTAGTATGAGTGAATTAGAAAATATTGCAGGTTCTGGTAATGAAGGACGTGTTACAAAAAAAGATATTTTAAATTATGTATCGGCTCTAAAATCAGGAACTGTACAAGCGCCTGTGGCTGCTACACCAACTCCAATTGCTGCACCAGTAACAACGACTCCAGCTTCAACTCCTACAACTGCAAATTATGGAGGTGCCAATGTTGAAATCATTGAAATGGACAGAATGCGTAAAGTGATTGCTGATCACATGGTTCGTAGTAAAGCAACATCACCACACGTAACCAGTTTCACTGAGGCTGATGTAACCAACATTGTCAATTGGAGAAACAATGCAAAAGGTATTTTTGAGAAAAAATATAAAGAAAAAATTACATTCACTCCAATATTTATTGAAGCTGTTGTGAATGCAATTAAAAAATATCCGATGATCAATTGTAGTTTAGATGGCAACAATATCATTTTGAAAAAAGATATTAATATCGGTATGGCAGCTGCCTTACCATCAGGTAATTTAATTGTGCCAGTTATTAAAAATGCAGATACTAAAAACTTATTTGGTTTAACGAAAGAAGTTAATTTATTAGCAAACAATGCACGTAACAACAAATTAAAACCAGATGATACTCAAGGTGGAACATTTACATTGACCAATGTTGGAACGTTTGGCAGCTTAATGGGAACGCCAATTATCAATCAACCTCAAGTGGCTATTTTGGCTGTTGGCGCAATTAAAAAACGCCCTATGGTTTTAGAAACTGAGCATGGGGATGTAATTGCTATTCGTCAGATGATGTATCTTTCATTAAGCTATGATCATCGTGTTGTTGATGGCTCATTAGGCGCTAGTTTCTTAACTGAAGTAGCGAATGAGCTAGAGCGTTTTGACAGTAATAGAGAAATATAATTTTACTTCAAATAATCAAAAAAAGCTACATCATTTGATGTAGCTTTTTTGGTTTAATCAACTATTGGGTTTGTTTTAAAAAATGAGGAATCCCTTTCTAATAAATAAATAAAATATTACATTGGTATGTTACCATGTTTTTTACGAGGCATATTGCAGACTTTGTTTTGCAACATCGTAAATCCTTTAATGATTTTTTTACGGGCTTGGTCGGGCATAATGACTTCGTCAATAAATCCACGAGCAGCAGCACCATAGGGATTCGCAAATTTCTCTGCATAATCAGCTACTTTTTCATCCAATTTTTGTTGAGGATTTTCGGCTGCATCAATCTCTTTTTTAAAGATAATTTCAACCGCTCCTTTAGCACCCATTACTGCAATTTCTGAATTTGGGAAGGCAAAATTCAAATCGGCACCAATGTGTTTTGAGTTCATAACATCATAAGCACCACCATAAGCCTTGCGAGTAATTAATGTGATTTTAGGAACGGTGGCTTCGCAAAAAGCGTATAATAATTTAGCTCCATTGGTAATAATTCCATTCCACTCTTGGTCAGTTCCCGGTAAAAATCCAGGTACATCAACAAGGGTTAATAATGGGATATTGAATGCATCGCAAAAACGAACAAATCGTGCCCCTTTTTTGCTCGAATTATTATCTAACACACCAGCCATAGATGCTGGTTGATTGGCAACCACTCCAATGCTTCTGCCAGCAACTCTTGCAAAACCAACAATAATATTTTCGGCATAATCTTTATGTACTTCTAAGAATGAATTGTCGTCGCAAATTTGCTCAATGACTTCTTTCATGTCATAAGGCGTATTCGGATTTTCAGGAATTAATGTATTTAGTTTTTGACGAGTTTCATCACCAATTTCATATGGATAATTAGGGGCATCTTCTTCACAGTTTTGAGGCATATAGCTCAATAACTGTTTAATATGATTGATGCAATCTACTTCGTTGATACAAGCAAAATGGGTAACCCCACTTTTAGAAGCATGTGTGTGCGCTCCTCCTAATTCTTCGCTCGTTACTTCTTCATGCGTAACTGTTTTTACTACGTTCGGTCCTGTTACAAACATGTAAGAACTTTGCTCAACCATTAAAATAAAATCGGTAATGGCTGGCGAATAAACCGCACCTCCAGCACAAGGCCCCATAATAGCAGACAATTGAGGAATAACGCCAGAAGCTCGGGTGTTTTTATAAAAAATATCGGCATAGCCACCTAATGAAACAACACCTTCTTGAATACGAGCTCCACCACTGTCATTTAAGCCAATAACGGGTGCGCCATTTTCCAAAGCCATATCCATTATTTTACAAATTTTTTCGGCATGTGTTTCGCTTAAACTACCCCCAAAAACAGTAAAATCTTGCGAAAAAACATACACCAAACGTCCATTTACCAAGCCATAGCCAGTAACAACGCCATCGCCCAAATATTGTTCGTTTTCCATGCCAAAATCTGTACAACGATGCGATACAAACATGCCAATTTCTTCAAACGAACCTTCATCAAGTAATATATTGATACGCTCTCGGGCAGTAAGTTTCCCTTTTTTATGTTGTGCAGTTATTCTTTTTTCTCCACCACCTAATAATGCTTCGGCTTTTTTCTGCGCAAGAATTTCAAATTTGTTCATAGGGCAAATATAAGCCTACAATTTAATATTGAAACACAGTGTCTGGTAAAATGAAATAGATTTATAGGATCCTTTTCATCACATTATACACAACTTGAGGTTTGCCTAATGTGTAAAAATGAATGACTGGTGCGCCTGATTTTAATAAATCCTTAGCTTGTTCTACTAGCCAATCTTCACCCACTTTATCAGCGTCTTTATCATTTTTACATTTCATGATTTCAGTAGCCAATTCAGTAGGCAAATCTACATGAAACATAGAAGGCAATATAGATAACTGTTTTTTAGAGGTTACTGGTTTTAAGCCAGGTATAATGGGAACGTTTATATTCAAATCTTGGCATTTTTTTACATAGTCATGGTATTTGGCATTATCGAAAAACATTTGCGTTGTGATATAATCAGCTCCGGCTTCAATTTTATTTTTTAAATGAAGTAAATCTAAATCTGGGTTTGGACTTTCAAAATGTTTTTCAGGATAGCCTGCAACACCAATGCAAAAATCAGTTTTGCCTCCATCCGAAATTTCTTCTTCTACGTAAATTCCGCGATTTAACTTTTCAATTTGTTTTACTAAATCTATGGCATAATGATGACCATTTGGGTCTGGTGAAAAATATTTTTCATTTTTAGGAGAATCGCCTCGTAGCGCTAATACATTGTCAATTCCTAAAAAATTTAAATCAATTAGTGCATTCTCCGTTTCATCTTTTGAGAAACCCCCACAAATTAAATGAGGCACAGCATCTACTTTATAATGATTCATGACTGCAGCGCAAATACCAACAGTTCCTGGTCTTTTACGAATATCAATTCTATCAAAAGTGCCATCTGTTTTCTTTTTATAAATTTGTTCAGATCGATGGTATGTAACATTAATAAAGGAGGGTTTAAATTCCATCAAAGGGTCTAAAACAGTAAACAACGAATCGATCGTTTTGCCTTTTACAGGAGGTAAAATTTCAAAAGAAAAAAGAGTTTTGCCTTTAGCAGCCTTGATGTGTTCTGTTACTTTCATACCACACAAAAGTAATTGTAGAAATTAGAAGTAGAAAATTTAGTTTAATGTATTTACTAATTTGTCAATTGGCAAACGATTCACAAATGAACGGGCCAGGGTTAATTCATCGGCATATTCTAACTCTCCTCCAAAAGCAACGCCTCTGGAGAGGGCTGTAATTTTAATTGGTTTATTGTGTATTTTTTTTGTGATGTAGTAAGAGGTTGTATCGCCTTCTAAAGTAGGGCTTAATGCAAAAATCAACTCTTCAATCTCTTCTGTTTCAATTCTTTTGATTAATGAAGAAATCGTTAATGTTTCTGGTCCTACGCCATCTAAAGGTGAAATTAAACCACCTAATACATGGTACATTCCACTGTATTGTTGCGTTGCTTCAATTGCCATCACATCGCGTATATTTTCAACTAGACAAATTTGATTTTTTTTACGAACAAAATCATTGCAAATTCTACAAATTTCATTGTCTGAAACATTATGGCATTTAGCACAAAATTGAATTTCATTTCTCATTTTTGAAATTAAATGACTAAACAGTTCAACTTGATCTTTGTCTTGCTTAAGCAAATGCAAAACTAAACGCAATGCCGTTTTTTTACCTATGCCTGGCAATTTCGCAAATTGAGAAACGGCATCTTCAATAAGGATAGAAGAAAAAATCATGCTGCAAATATAGAGTACTTAATAAATGAAAATGGGTAAAAACAATAATTAATTTAAACAACTAATAAACATAAACGATTGATTGGTTTTGGCATTTAATTCTTTTTTTATTCTTGATTTAGAGCTACAAATTTTGCTGTTGCGCACATCAATTATTTCGGTATAATCTTGAATGGTTTTTGTTTTAATAATTTGATAGAAAAACGCTTCAATCATTATATATTCTATAGGATTTATGTTTTTTTTCTTAATAAATAAATTTATGCACTTATGCTTTCGATCTTCTAGGTTTATAATAATTTAAATTATTACCACATCCACACCCTTTTTTTACTTTACAACTTGATAAAAGTAACGTGAAAATAAATAATGCAGATAATGTGTAAATTATTTTTTTGAACATGAAAAAAAGAGATAGTTGTTTGGTAAAGATATGTAAATTGCCAAAATATTGAACAAAATCAAAAAAATATTAATTGTTCCTTTAGATTGGGGATTAGGCCATGCCACACGTTGTATGGCTGTTGTAAATGATTTGTTGAAAAATGATTGTGAAGTTATCGTAGCAGGTACAGAAACGACCAATCAAATTATTCGACAAGAATTTCCTTCGCTTCACTATGAATTGATTGATGGATATAACATTTGCTATTCGTCTTCAAAATGGAAATTACCATTTGTGCTTGCTAAACAAATTCCTAAAATACTTTCAAGAATAAAAGCTGAGAATAAATGGCTCAAACAATTTGTTGCAGAAAATAAAATTGATCTTGTTATTTCTGATAATCGCTATGGCTTACATCATTCAACAGTGAAAACAATTTTTATGACTCATCAATTACAAATTCAAGTTCCTCAATCTACTTGGTTGAAAAATATAGTCAATAAAATAAATCATTCCTACATTAATCGTTTTTCTGTTTGTTGGGTTCCCGATTATGAAACCAATGCAATTGGGGGAGCATTGTCGAATAAAAAAGGATTAAAGCATGTTGAATATATTGGTAATTTATCTCGGTTTAAAAGACAAAAAGATGTTGAAATAACGAATGATATTTTGTTTTTGATTTCTGGTCCTGAGCCACAACGAAGTTTGTTGGAAGAAAAAATAATTTCTGAATTTGCTAATGATTCGAGTCGGAAAATAATTATTCGTGGTTTGCCAAAATCTACAGAAGTATTAAACATAAATGGTTTTACAATCTTCAATCATTTATCTAAAAATGAATTGCAAGAAACAATACTTGCTTCAAAAATTGTTGTATGCAGAGCAGGCTATTCAACCATTATGGATTTAATTAAACTCAATAAAAATGCCTTGCTCATTCCTACACCCGGACAAACCGAACAAGAATATTTAGCAAAAGAATTATCTGATAGAAAATTATTTCTTACTATCAATCAAAATGAAAATATTGCACAAGGTATTGATATGTTTGATGAAATGAAATTTGAAAAAATGCCTGAATATGATTTAGAGTTGTATAAGGAAGTTGTTAGAAAACATCTATAAGCGACGTATTAAAGAATTAAAGTGAGGAGCCTTTGTATAACTTTTTAATTGTATATTCTTTTACTCTTTTACTACCGCCTGATTACCATATCGTTTCGTTCCATCATACAATTCATAATGTACTCAGTTATACGAAGGCTTTGCCTTCGTATCGCTATTATGTCGCTTGTAGCGACAAATAACTAAAACAAAAAATCAATTTCAAAAACACTGTTTTTTTTTGCATAATTACTAGCACTGCTAAAAATGTAATCTTCTTGATTTAATACAATGTTTGCTCTTACAGGATTTTGATGAAGGTAATTCAGTTTTTGAAAGAAAAAATCTTCGGATTCAATTTCTTCAGGATGATTATTACTTGTCCATATTTTGTATGTTTTATTTCTATTTGTTTTATTGCCAAAAAACTCAAACATATATAATAACCAATCTTTTCTACTTTCTGGAATTGTATTGATAGTTTGTAAAAACATTCTTGAAGTATGTGATTTAAAATCACGAATTATATCACTGATATTTCCATTTTGTGCAGTCCAAATTACATGAATATGATTGGTCATAATCACATATGCATGTATTTTTAATTGCTTATTTTCTTGACAAAATTTAAAGCTTTCTAAAACTATATTTCTATAGTCTTTTCTAGAAAAAATATCAATCCATCCTTCAATCGTAAATGTAAGAAAATGAGTTGCTTGTTGATTTCTTATTTTATAGCCATCTGAAAATTCGTAAGTCATAAAGTAAAAATAATAATTTTTATTAAAAGTCGCTAAAAGCGACATAATAAAGATACGAAGGTTGGAGCCTTCGTATAACTAAGTAGAAAGAATTATGAACCATCAGTACAATATATAACTACACTATCTTTTGAAAAACTAATATAAACTTGACTACTTGCAAATTGATATGGTGTTCCATAAAAAGCACCAAAGTATTTGCCATCTTCATCATCATAATGTTCTATTGAATCAGGAGTTCCCATAATAGAAATAGCTTCAGAAAATGTCATTCCTTTTTTTACATTTTGTATTTTTTTTACTAGTTCTCCATTTTTATTATTGGGATAATTACAACTGACAGAAAAAATAATTATTAGTAATATGATATTCTTCATAATAAGGATTTATTTGTTTTTATTATTTATTCTGATTTACCACCATATCTCTTCGTTCCATCATACAATTCATAATGCACCAAACGAGCTTCTAATGCGCCATTGAAAGTTTTTATTTTTGCAGTAGGGCGTAAGCCAACACTTTTCAATGCATCATAATTAGAGGTTACCATCCATGCATTGGTACCTGCATAATTTCTTTTTAACGTATTGCCAATATCGCCATAAAATTCTTCGGTATTGATGCTTATTCGTTCGTTGTAGGGTGGATTAAAAAATATATGTAAAGGTTCGTCGGAGTCTTTTCTAGATTCAAAAAAATCTAATTTTTCAACATCAATATAATCTTCTAAATAGGCTTGGTTGATATTTATTTTTGCTTTTTTTATCGATTGAAAATCAATATCAAAACCATTAATTTGATAATTAAATTCTTTCGTTTTCTTCAACAGATTTTCTTTTATTTTTTCAAATAATTCTTCATCAAAATCTTGCCACTTTTCAAACGCAAAACCTTTTCGTCTGATGTTTGCAGGAATGTTACAAGCAATCATACCAGCTTCAATTAAAATAGTGCCACTTCCACACATGGGGTCGAGGAAATCACACTGACCAGCCCAACCAGAAAGCATCAACAAACCTGCCGCCAATACTTCATTTATAGGTGCTTCATTGGTTTGCGTTCTGTAACCACGTTGATGTAACGAATTGCCAGAGCTGTCTAACGAAACCGTTACATCGTTCATGTGAATATGAACATTAATGCGCACATCAGGATCTTCTGTATCTACATCGGGACGACGATTGAAGGCATTTCTAAATTGATCCACAATGGCATCTTTACTCAACAAAGCCACATATTTTGAGTGCGTAAAATCATCCGAAAAAACAGTGGCATCTATCGCAAATGTTTTATCGACATCAAATAAATCTACCCAATCGAATTTCATAATGCCGTCATACAAACTTTTTTCATCATTGGCTTTGAAGTTATAAATGGGTTTCAAAATTTTTATAGCCGTTCTACAAGCTAAATTAGCTTTAAACATAAATCCATCATCACCCTCAAAAGATACCATACGTTGACCTTTTTGAATGTTGAGTGCGCCTAAATTTTTCAATTCTGTAGCCAATAAATCCTCAAACCCAAACAATGTTTTTGCCGTCAACTTAAAATTCTTACCCATTGGGTAAAATTAATGTTTAATTATTAATGTTGAATGTTTAATGGCAAAAGAAGTAAATTTGATATTAATTCACTATTCATCATTCGAAAAAATGTTAAATATGCTGTCATTTATTAACAAGAAAATTAATTTTAAAATCAATAATGAATTGCCATTGGCAATCACCACGTAATAGTTTTGTGTGTTGAAACCAGCTATTTATTTTGTGAGCGATTATTATTGATAAAACAGCTAAAAAAATTTAATGGTATGTTTCAATTGTCTATATAATTCCTCATTGCCTAATTGGTGATATTTTTTTAAATTGGAATTAAATATTTCCAAATCATATAAAAAAGCTTTTATACAATCTGCCGTAAAATTGGAGAAATGCCTCCCGTATTGTAGTTTTTCAATATACGAGGCATTCACAAATTGTTCAAATTGATTTTTTATAGGAACCGATAAAATGGGTTTTTGCAAATAAACGGCCTCACTTAAAAACGAAAAACCACCGTTCGACATTACAGCTTTGGCAGTTGCGAAGTCTTTAATAAATCCTGCTTCTGAAAACGATTTTAAGGTGACGTTTCCATGTTGTTCATCTTTATTAAATCCATACACAAAAAATTGTTCTTGGGGCAATTGCTGTAAAATAGCAATTAAATTTTGTTGTGACGAGGATGTTTGATAAACTACAATATGTTCCTTGCTTATTGTTTTCGCCTGAATAATTTCTGTACGAATGATAGGAGGTATATAGGTTGTATTTTTCTTGATAATTTCAGGATGAAAAAAGGTGCTAATTAAATATTGATTCGCATTTGGGACTTTCGCTTTAATAATATTTTTTGCGAATAAATAATTGGTTTTTTCAGAGGATGGGATCTCAATATTTAATTTCGCTCTGTCAATAATTTGCATATTATCAATGCTAATTAATGGTTTGCGGTGCAGTTTTGCATAAAAAAAAGTAAAGCTTTCAAAGTCAGAAATGACAATATCCGCATTAAAATTCTTTACAACCTCCTGGTATTGATTGAAATTGCGAAGTAGGTTTTTAGGTGCGTTTTTTAATGTCATTAAAATGGTGCTACTCACCGATACAACTGCATTTTTATAGGCTAAATGAAATCCATCTATTTGATGAACTCGATTAGGGAAATGCTGTACTAAAAATGCATAAGCTCTATCGCTCGTAACCACTTGTACATCGTGTTCTTGTAGCAAATACTCAATAATTACTTTGCTTCTTGTTGCATGTCCCATACCTTCACTGGGCAAACCATATAATATTTTCATTTAAAGAGGTATGTAAATAAAATTAATGAAAGAAAATATAGCCAATAATAATCGCTGCAATAACACCCAACATATCGGCTAATAAACCAGCCCAAACTGCATAACGAACATTTTTAATGCTAACACTGCCAAAATATAGGGCAATAATGTAAAAGGTAGTATCGGCACTTCCTTGAAATATGCTGGCTAGTTTACCAACAAAAGAATCGGGTCCTAATGTTGGATTTTTGGTTGTATCAAAAATATCCAATAATAGTCCTCTTGCACCGCTTCCGCTAAAAGGTTTCATGATAGCAACTGGCAAAGCCTCCACAAAATCAGCATTTAACCCCACGGCAATTACCAAATATTTAATGCCATTAGTAATGTATGCCAATGCTCCACATTCTCTAAAAGCTGCAATAGCTACTAACATGCCAACTAAATACGGTAAAATTTTGATGACTACATCGAAGCCTTCTTTTGCACCATCAATAAATGAATCAAATACATTTAGTTTTTTCCACATTCCACCCACTACAATGGCTACAATTAATGAAAGCATGATTACATTGCCACTGTGTTTTGTCACAATGTCTTTTAATGTTGGAGATAAATTTTGAACCAATAGCAACATGCCAATAATAATTAACATTAAACTGCTAAGCCATGCAAGTAAAACGCGGTCAAATTTTAGTTTTTGTTTGATGCCTACAATTATAATACTGGCTACTGTGGCCGATAATGTAGCCAATACACATGGAATGAAAATGCTTGAGGGTTCGGTACTATTCGCTGCAACTCGGTAACCAATAATGGATAATGGGATCAATGTTAATCCACTGGTGTGCATTACCAAAAACATAATTTGTGAATTACTTGCCGTTCCTTGATTAGGATTAATTTCTTCTAAACTTTTCATGGCTTTTAAGCCAAATGGGGTAGCTGCATTATCGAGTCCTAGCATATTCGCTGAAAAATTTAAAACCATTTCACCCATTGCAGGATGCTTTTCTGGGATTTCTGGAAACAATCGTTTTAAAAATGGATTTAATTTTCGGGCTAAAAAATTAATCGCACCTGCACGTTCTGCAATTTTCATTAAACCTAAAAAGAAAATCATTGTACCAGCCAAAGGCAAGCCAACATCGATAACAGCTACTTTAGCTGTTTTTAACATCGATTCTACAATTGTAGTATAAATTTCAATATTGCCTACTTGTATTGATTTTATAAGTGCTACAATGAATGAAATGACAAAAAATGAAATCCAAACATAATTTAATACCATACGATTTTTTTTATTGTGTAATAATAGCAAAAAAAAATTAGATTTGAGATCTCATATTTAAGATGATGAATTTGATTTTTGGAATTTGATTTTTAGAATTTAACTTTACAAAATGGATGCGAAGAAAATTATCGATAGAATTAACAACCCTGCCGAATTACAAAATGACGTAGCAAATGATTGGAAGGAGTTAACGGAGAAACATCCTTATTTTTCTGTCGGCCAACTTTTACAATTTGGAAACGATTATTTTCAAGAAAAAGAGAATATCGCATTTGCCGCCATTTATAAATCTGATCCGATTCAATTTGCACAATTTGTAAATGCATTAAAATCAGTTGAGCAAATTGACTTGAAAAATAGTAAGCAAGAAAAACCAATTACAGAAAAAGCAGCAGGAGTCATTGAAAAAGCCGAAATAAATGACAAAAATCAAATCACTGAGCATATAAAAGTTGAAACGGTATCTATTTTGCAAACTGAAGAAGCGATAACATCACCCGTTTCAAAAGTCGAAATGGTAAAGGATGAAATTCTAGTAGAGCATAAAAAGGAGCCAATTAATCCTAAAGAAGATATTTTAGCATTGATAAATGAATTGCCTAACAGAAACATTATTGAAGAAAAAATGACAAAATCTGAACCGATAATTGAAGTCGTAGATTTGGTAATGCTTACAGAGGAAGAAAAACGGCAGAAATCGTTAATGGTCATGATGAGTTTTAATGATTGGCTAAATCATTTTAAATCAAAAACAGAAAAGGAACAAATTGAAGAACAAGAAAAAAGAGCATTAAAAACAGCTTGGCAAAAAGAAAAATTAACCGCTGTTATTGAAGAAGAACAAGATGAGATTCCTGAAAAAATATTTAAACAGGCAATGGACTCCATTTCTATGGAAAATGCACTCATCAGCGAATCATTGGCTGTAATTTTAGCAAAACAAGGTAAAACGGATAAGGCTATTGAGATGTATAAAAAATTAAGTTTGCGCAATCCCGAAAAAAATAGTTACTTTGCCGACCGAATAAAAGATTTATTAACAAACAATATTTAAAATATAATTATGACTTCTTTATTTTTCATCTTAATCGTTATCGCTTGTGCTGTTTTAGCATTTTTTGTATTAATTCAAAATCCTAAAGGGGGTGGCTTAGCTGGCTCATTAAGTGGGTTAGGTACACAAATGATGGGTGCAAAACAAAGTACTGACATCGTAGAAAAGGGAACTTGGATTACAGCTGCTATTGTGTTGGCTTTTACATTGGTTTCTTTTATCGTTTCTCCTAAAGTGAGTACGAAAGGAGTTCAAAAAACACGTTCTGAAGAAGCGGTTAAAGGTGCCGCCCCATCATCTATGCCACAACAACCTCAACAAGCACCAGCAAGTGCACCTGCTACTCAACCAGCGCAAACGCCTGCTGCACCTGCAACACCGGCACAATAATAATTTGTATCATATCATTTATATAAAAAGAGGCTTTATGCCTCTTTTTTTTAGTACCTATTTTATAATAGGTCAATAATCTTATTTATATTTATGAAATAGCCCAACACTATTTTTTTTTGGTAGTCAATGCACCTAAATATAAATGCCGGCAAGACATTTTAACTCAATTGAATGAACGTGAAAATTAGACTACAAATTAGGTATATGCAGTATTAAGCTCCCAATTGGATACGAAATTGGAATGTTGCTAGAAAAAGAATCTCCTATAAATACTTAGCCATTTATTTTATCAATAATATTCGTTGTAGAATATCCTTCTAAAAAAGGAATTATTTCTACCTGACCTCCATAGCTTAAAACCTCTTGAGCGCCAACAATAGTTTCAATCGTGTAATCACCACCTTTAATTAAAACATCGGGTTGAAATTCATTAATGAGATTTAATGGAGTGTCTTCATCAAATAATATGACGGCATCAATATAGGTATGACAAGCCAAGTTAAATGCACGAGAATATTCATCCACAATAGGACGATTATTGCTTTTCAATTTACGAACGCTTTCATCGGAGTTTACTGCCACAATTAATTTATTGCCAAAGGCAGCAGCTTCAAGTAAATAGGTGTTATGCCCTCTGTGTATGATATCAAAACAACCATTCGTAAATACTACTTTTTTTGAAAGCATTTTCCATTGGTTTACGATGAGTTTTAATTCACTTAATTGGTAAATTTTGTTTTGAATGAGTTCTAGTTTATTGTGCATTTTTATTTCTGTTGTAAATAGGTAAAATAATAAGGGAGGCGGCTCCTCCTAAAATAACAATTAAGGTTGGAATAAGCCAAATTATCCAACTGATTGCAAAGCTAAAGGTTTCATCTACACCATAAAGTTGTACAATTTCGCCTACAATTAAAGGGTAGGCGCCTAAGCCTCCTGGAGTGGCTATAATGCCTATGCTGCCAAAGGATAATACCGAAAATCCGGTTTTAATACCGAGCATATCAGTTTCATGAATGCTTTTAAAACCAATAACGATCATGCCTAAATACATTCCCCAAATAATAAGGGTATGAAAGACAAACCATCTTTTGTTTTTCATGGTTTTAAAACTCATAATGCCAGCAATAATGTTTTTAAAAATGCCCTCAAGTTTTTTAAAAATAGGAAGGTTTATTAGTCTTTTTTTGAAAATTTTAAACAAAATAAATAGGAATAGGAGCGTGCCTATTAACATGTATTGAAAGGTGTGATCTCCACTGGGGTTTTGGTTTAATTTTGCCCAAAATGCATTTAAATAATTCAACGAAAAATCAATTTGGACTACAAATGTGATGATGAAAATGATTCCTAAACACAGCATGTCGAATGCTCGTTCTGCGATTATGGTCCCTATTAATTTATCGGTAGGCAGATTTTCGTATTTCGATAATAAACTGCATTTTAACACTTCTCCAAAACGTGGAATGCCTAAATTGGCTATGTAGCCAATCATAACCGCTAAAAAAGTATTTATTTTACTTGGATACATTTCTAAAGGTTCCATTAAATAGGTCCAACGAACGGCTCGACTCCAATGGCTCACAAAACCCATTAGCATAACAGGAAAAAGGAGCATGTAACGAGCATGTTTGATTGCGAATTTTATTTTTTCCACTTGTTCAGCCGTCACATCTTTTACCGAAAACCATATTAAAAAACCACACAAACCAAAAGTTAGTAAATACGTAATTATATTTATGTGTTTTTTATTCATTCAAAAAGAACGCTATTTTAATTTGTTTTTGTCTGTAGGAAAAATAACAAATGGTTTGAATTTTTTAGCTTCTTCAAAATCCATTAAAGCATACGAAATAATAATAACCACATCGTCCACTTCTACTTTTCGAGCGGCAGGCCCGTTTAAACATATGGTGCCACTGCCTCGTCGACCTTTAATTACGTAGGTTTCTAAACGCTCTCCATTATTGATATTCACAATTTGCACTTTTTCGTGTTCAATTAAATTGGCAGCATCCATTAAATTTTGATCAATTGTAACGCTACCTATATAATTCAAATCTGCTTGTGTAACTCTTACACGATGTATTTTAGATTTTAAAACTTGTATTTGCATGAGGGGACAAATATAGAATTAAATAATTGGTTTATTTTTATTTGGCAAGTATAAAACTCCTTTTTAGTTTTGGATATGAAACATTCTTTTTACTTATTGATTATTTTTGTTGGGCTAAGCATAAAATCATTTGCACAAAGTTCGGCCGATGAAAAAATAATCGCTTTTTCAAAATTATACTCTACCGTTAAATTTTATTACCCCGAGCCGGTTTTAAAAGATTTTCCTTGGCAAGCATTGGTATACAAAGGGTATAAATTAGCCCTCGAAAACGAAAATGACGATGTTTTTATCAAGAACACCAAAGTGTTGTTTCGTACGTTAGCACCGGGCGTGCAAATAGGTAAAGCGCAAGTATTTGACTTGCGTAAAATAACGCCTACAAATACAAGAGCGTATCCGACTACGAAATTTTGCCAACATAAAATTGCTTTAAATGTCAATAAAAAACAAGTATTTGCAACAACGAGTTTAAATTATATATATCAGCAAAAAAATATTCAATATAAGATTATTCAACCCTTTAACCCTAGACAAAAAGGGATGTTGGGGAAGAAAATAAAAGTTTCTTTTTGGGCAAAGTGGGAAGGTGCAATAGACTCTAATCTTGCATTTTTTCAATTGATGCCTTACAACAGAAAAACAAAAGCATTTTTGGATTATACGATAAAAGTGAATAAAAATGAATGGGCGTTGTATACACTAGAAATTGATTATCCTGAAGATATTAGTGCCGATAAACTGAATTTTAATTTGCCTTTGGTAGGCAC
>JBILBN010000023.1:0-33745 GCA_044353665.1 Chitinophagaceae bacterium
GTATGAATCCCAATCCTACCATTTCAAATAATATAACAAATAATGGAACAGGCATTGGTTCATTTACTAGTTCAATCACAGGGTTAAATGCTAACACAATTTATTATTGCAGGGCTTATGCAACAAACGGCGTAGGCACTTCCTATGGAAATCAAATCAATTTTACGACAACTAATATTAGCACTTCTATACCAACACTGACGACCTCAAGTGCCAGTGGAATCACAACAAATAGTGCTTCCGGTGGAGGGAATATTACTTCAGACGGTGGTTCGAGCGTAACGCAAAGAGGAGTTTGTTGGAGTACAAATCCCAATCCAACCATTGCAAATAATGTCACAAATAATGGATCTGGTATAGGTTCATTCACAAGTTCAATAACAGGGTTAAATGCTAATACAACTTATTATTGCAGGGCTTATGCAACAAATGGAGTTGGAACAGCCTACGGCAATCAAATCAATTTTACGACAACTAATATTAGCACTTCTATACCAACACTGACGACCTCAAGTGCCAGTGGAATCACAACAAATAGTGCTTCTGGTGGAGGGAATATTACTTCAGATGGCGGCTCTGCGGTAATACAGAGAGGGGTCTGTTGGAGTATGAATCCCAATCCTACCATTTCAAATAATATAACAAATAATGGAACAGGCATTGGTTCATTTACTAGTTCAATCACAGGGTTAAATGCTAACACAATTTATTATTGCAGGGCTTATGCAACAAATGGCGTAGGCACAGCCTATGGCAATCAAATCAACTTTACAACTACTATGCCTACAGCAATGTTGGTTGGCAGTAATAGTTGTTCATCTTTAAATGCAGTAACCTCATTGTATTATGGCATGAATGGAACATCTGACACATGGGGGATATCAAATGCAGGTTACAGTGGTTCATGTTGGGTCGCACCCGATCCCAATAATTCCGGTCAACTAGGTACTGTGGTTGGTTCCAATCATTATGTTCAATTTACTCGTAATTTTTCAAATCAAGGATATATAGAGTTTTGGGTTAATACCTATAATCCTGGGTATAACAATTTAACTCCTGCAATAGTTGTTAATGGTGCAGCAATTGGAAGTGCAACAATGGTAGGCGGTCAAACATCTTCGTTTTATTGGATGAAAGTCCGTTCTCCAATCATCCTAGCAGGTAATAATACCATTCGTATTTCACTCAGTGGTAGTTACTATGTACTCAAAGTAGATGAAATTGAATATTATGAATATTAATTAAAATGAGGAAGGTTTATAATAGCAATAAAATTTTGAAGAGACATATTTAAAAATAAATTAATCATGAAAAAAACAATCGTATTCATACTTACACTGGCTTTAGTTAAGTTTAGTTTTGCTCAAAATAAAAAAAAGCAAATTAAAATTTTAAACAATCGAGTGGATAGTTTAAAAATTGCATTTCAAAATGAAAATTCAATTAAAAATAATGAAATTGATAAGTTAGTAAACACTACTAAAGATTTAGAATTACAAAAAGCCAATCTCCAAAACAATGCAGCAGTTTTGAATGCAACTATTAGTGATTTAAAGCGAAACAATTCGTTGTTAAAAGACAGCTTGAATAGCAGTTTGAAAAATATTTTTAAGTTAGATTCAACGTATAAAATTTCACTTCAAAAAATTAATGAGTTAAATACTCAATTAGATTCAACATATAAAATTTTGCTTAACACAATTGTGGAGTTGAATGCTCAATCAGACTCAAAAAATAAAATTAATTCCCCCGAATTTGAAACTTTTTTACCCTATTTCTTAAGTCAAACTTTTTCAGGAATGAATTTCGATAGCCTTGTATATTTTTCTTCTCCAATAATTACAAAATTTATTGAATCCAATTACATAGGATTTGGAAGATTTTGGAATCTTGGTGCAATGTGTAATTTATATGTAGATGGTAATTTTGGTTCCCCATATTTTGATAACAAAATTCAACCCAATATTGCTCGTTTAAAATATTTTTCTAATAAGGTTCCTAAAGATGGTTTTTGTGAAGAAGCAACAACTCCTGATGGCATTTATTACAAGCAGGTTTTTGAACTGCCTCAAATTTTTATGTATTCGGATCCTAAAAAAATCCCAACTCCTAGCAAATACAATAACTTAAAAAAAATGGTAGTTAATATTCAATATGATAAATGGATAATTAAAATACTTTATTTCATCCAATATAATTCTAAATGGTATCTTCTGTATATAGATGATTGTGATTGTAGTGCATAAAATTTTCTTATAAAGCATTCTCAAAATCTTGAATTATGATCAGCATTGAGAATGCCAATGATAAAAAAGTCTTTTGTTAATTAAGAGAAATTATTGAAGATATTGAAGAATAAAAATAAATGTATATAAATAGATAAATAAAAAAAATAAAATTATGATGTTATTGGTAAAGTTTTTAAATCAAGTATTCAATAGGAAATGGCTGTATTTCTTGTGTTTTTTTATGTTGCTATGCAATCTATCGTTTTCACAAGAGCGAAAATTTAAAAAAAATTACAAGTATTTAAAGAGTGGTGAATTTGTAAAAGTGTATAAAAATTTAAATGACATTCGATCAAAAGATACTACTTCTCCATTTTTATTTTATTTAATGTCATTATACTTTGGCGACAAAAATAATGTGGATAGAAATATAGACAGTAGTTATCTATATTTAAAAAAGAGTTTTGCTTTGTCATCCTCGTATCTTGACAAAAAAGAATTAGAAGAATCTTGTGAGGATATTAAATATTGTATTCTTAATTTGCCTGCACAACTAGATTCGATTGCAAATGATGCATTTGATATATGCAAGGCTAAAAATGACATTGCTTCATTAAAGTTATTTGTTGATTTATATAGAGGCACATCTGTTGTAAATGATGCAAAAAAACGACTAGATCAATTGCTATATTATGAAGCAAAAGAGAGCAATTCAATTTCAATACTTAAAAATTTTGTAGCAAATTATCCAAATTCTGATTATATCATTTCTGCCCAAAAAAACATTGAAAATTTATTTTACGCGGAAGCAGTCAAAAAGGATGAATTGGATATATACAATAGTTTTCTTAATCAATACCCCAATTCGATTTTTAATACCCAAATAGAATTAAAAAGAGATAAAAAAGCATTTGATATTGCAGTATTAAGTAATTCTGAAACTGGATATAATTATTTCATTGCCATGTATCCGAAATCAACTTTTGTAAAAGAAGCTATAATAAAAAGAGATAAAATAGTATTTGATATTGCTTTGTCTACTAATACTGAAACCGGATATAATTCATTTATCGCCCAATATTCAAAATCAACTTTTGTAACTGAGGCTATTACAAAAAGAGACAAAATAGTTTACGATGAAGCGAAAGTTAAGAATGATATAACAACCTATAAAATTGTTTTAGAGAAATATCCTGATATAGCATATGCAAACAATATCAATGAAGATATTATGCAATTAGAACAAATACAATTGGATTCTGCACTTGTCGCTCTTCCTGCAGTTTCTGCAGTTGAATCTGATATTTATGAAGCAGATGAAGATGAATCTGAATTTGGTGATGAAGATAAAGAAGATAATGCAAAAGACTATTTTTCTAATATAAAAGATAAGGAAGTACAAAGAGCACAAGGAGGTACTGGCGTTGGTAGTCCGACAGGTTTTCGATCTATCGGTGATGGTGGAAGATATAATTCCCCTGAATTAACAGCTACAACTAAAATTAAAGGTCAAAAAATTGAAGATTTAAAGCTAAAACAAACACAAAAATTAAGAGGAACTCCATTATACAAACCGATTGTGTCTGCTGATGGAAAAAAACAAGTTACAGGAAGTATTTATTCAGCTAAAGGATTTCGAATTGTAATTTATAATGGATCTGATAAAAATGCGGCATTAGCGGCAAAAAATAAGTTTTCCAGGGCTTTTTCTGGTACTCGATCTTACTTTAGCTACAATGTACCTTCTTATAAAATTAAAATAGGGGATTTTGAAAACAAAAATGAGGCAACAAAGTTTATGCGTCGTTTAATGACAATATTTCCTTCATCTTTTATTGCACCTGATTTAGTGACAATTAAAAAAATAACAATAACAAGATAAATTATTTGGTATTCTAGAAAAATAAAAAATAAATAAAATATGAAATCAATTATTAAGTCAATTGTCATTGCGATGCTATTTGTTTTTTTACAACAAGTTGCTTTTGCACAAGATGCCGAAAAAACAGTAACCCTTGTAGTAAGCGGACAAGGCAAAACACAATATGAAGCCAAGCAAGTTGCATTACGTTCAGCCATTGAACAAGCCTTCGGCACCTTTATTTCTACTAAAACAGGAACATTGAATGATCAGGTTGTATATGATCAAATAGCATCTGTTGCCAATGGAAATATACAGTCTTTTACTACTTTAAATGAATCTCAATTGCCGAATGGTGCTTGGGGAATTACTTTAAAAGCAATTGTATCGGTTGATAAGCTGACTAGTTTTGTGGAAGCAAAAGGAGTTGCAATTGAAATCAAAGGGGGGATGTTTGCGCTGAATATTAAACAACAAATATTAAATGAGCAAAGTGAAATTAAAGTAGTGAACGAAATGGTAGGATTGCTGCATGAAACTATGCAAACTTCTTTCGATTATGTAATTAAAAGTGGTGAGCCTAAATCATTAGACGAAGAAAGTAAAAACTGGGAAATACCATTAATTGTAACAGCTACTGCCAATAAAAATATCGATTTTTGTGCTAACTATTGTATTAAAACACTAGGTTCATTAAGTCTTTTACCCGAAGAAGTAACAAGTTTTCAAAGTTTAAATAAAGCCGTTTTCCCTGTGGTGCTTAATTACAAAGGATTTGCTAATACTTTTTATTTAAGAAAAAAAAGCAGTATAAATGTATTAAATACACTAATAAATAATTGGCTGTTTTATACTCGTTTATTTATCGTACAATCTGGTATGGATACATCTTATGGCAATGGCGAAGGGCAGATTCACGATTTCAGCAATAGTATTTATGATTATAATCAAAATATCGTACTCACTATAAACTTCTTAACTTCAGGCCAACAAGTGGCTACATTTGCTTGGCAAGACAAAAGAACACTTTCACAAATTGAACAAATGACTGGATATAAAGTAAAACCTAGAGGTGTTGTTTCGCAATTTAAACACGGTGGTTTTGTTGAACAGTTAGAATATGGGAGTACAAACGTAAAAAAAACTTATCAGAAAGCAACTTCAGCACCTGAAAATGGTGAAATTTTAGAATTTGCAGAACAAATGCCTGAATTTCCTGGAGGCGAAGAAGGTTTATTTGCTCACATTCAAAAAAACTTAAAATACCCTAAAAAAGCGGTAGATGCAAATACGCAGGGAAGAGTAATTATCAACTTTGTTGTAAATGACGATGGCAGTATTACTGATGTAAAATTAGCTAGAGGTATTGGGTATGGTTGTGACGAAGAAGCAATTAGAGTTGTAAGGGGGTTACCAAAATGGAATCCTGGAAAACAAAATGGTAAGAAAGTAAGAGTAGCTTACAGTTTGCCAATTACCTTCCAATTAGATTAATAAGAAATGATAGCTAGTAGTATATTTAGAATAAATATTTATTGCAATTAAATAAAAATAATCATGAAAAAAACAATATTATTAGTCCTAATATTAGCTTTAGTTAAATTCAGTTTTGCTCAAAATAAAAAAGAGCAAATTGAAATTTTAAACAATCGAGTGGATAGTTTAAAAATTGCATTTCAAAATGAAAATTCAATCAAAAAAGATTTAGAATCACAGAAAGTTAATTTGCAGCTCAAAATATCTGAGCAAAATGTAGCAATTAGTGAATTGAATTTAAGCAATTCATTATTTAAGGATAGTTTGAATTTGTCTTTAAAGAATACAATTAATTTAGAATCAACTTATCAAAATATACTTCGAAAAAATGTGGAGTTGAATGCACAATTAGACTCAAAAAAAGACAATTCACGATTGTCAGAATATTCTAATAATATTATTGATTCATTGTATAGAATGGGTCAATCAAAGAATCTAATTTCTATTAATGAAATTAAATTTCGTTCGAGAGAAAATTTTATAGAAAATAATATTGAAATTAGGCAACTTGTTGCGAAAGATATTTCCGGTACTAATCTTATGGTTGAAAACAAGTTTCTATTTATATTATTTAGCTCCAAATCATTACCATTAATAAATAAACTCGGTCTTAAGACAATCAATATAAGCGTTTTAAATCAGGGTAAGGTTATTAACAATAGGAGCTATTATTGGTCCCCTGAAAATGATGGGAATTATTATATATGGTTTCCACTAGAAAAAAAATATTTTAATTGTGATACAGAAAGTAAGTTTAAAATTGATATAAAAGAAGATAAGTCTAAGGCTTTAATTAGCTCAGAAATAATAAAATACGAAGGCTATTGTGAAATTGATTAATAAAATACATATCTGCCACTTTATCAACTTATTTGCATTGTTCGATTTTTATATTAAACAATCCTTCAAGGTTTCTAAAAACCTTGAAGGATTGGTATTGACGAAGTTTGGTTTCTAAAAACCATGAATAATTTGCAGTGCCGAAGCTTCATCAAAAAACAGAACAAATTTTAAATTCCAACATCTTTCTACTACCGACTAAAACTTTCGATTATTTTTGCTGCATGCTCGATATTAAATACAAAAAAATAAACACCGAATTTCATTATCCGTTTACGACTGCGCATGGATTGAAAACACATCAGCCTGCTTTGTTGGTTGCTATTTCGCTCAATGGATTTATGGGTATTGGCGAAGCACCAGCCATTGTTTATTATGATGTTACGGTCGATAGCATGATTGCTGAACTGAATGAAAAAGTAAATGTTTTGGAGCGCTATGCATTTACAGAGCCTGATCGTTTTTGGCATTTTTGTCATCATTTATTTCCCAATAATCCGTTTTTAGTTTGTGCCTTAGACATTGCCTATTGGAATTTATATACGCAGTTTAAACGTAAGTCGGTTACTGAATTATGGTCGCTATCGCCAGCATTAAAAGTAGCAAATCCTCCATTGACCGATTATACCGTTGGCATAGATCATATCGAAAAAATGATTGAAAAAATGAAAGCCAATCCTTCGCCCATTTATAAAATAAAATTGGGCACCAAAGAAGATATGGCCATCATGCAAGCCTTAAGACAACATACCGATGCGCCTTTTAGAGTAGATGCCAATGCAGGTTGGGATTTGGAAACGGCATTGGAAATAATTCCGGAGTTAAAAAATTTAGGTGTAGAACTCATAGAACAGCCTTTGGCAAAAGAGAATTGGGAGGGAATGAAAATACTAAAAGCACAGTCGAGTTTGCCATTGTTTGCCGATGAAGCTTGTGTGAGCGAATACGATGTAAAAAAATGTGCCGAAGTATTTGATGGCATCAATATTAAACTCACCAAATGCAGCGGCATAACGCCTGCTATCAGAATGATTGAAGAAGCGCGTCAACTCAATTTACAAGTAATGATGGGTTGCATGAATGAAACCGAAATTGGCTCGGTTGCCATCGCGCATTTTATTCCATGGTTAGATTATGTAGATGTGGATGGTCCTTTGTTATTGAAAGTGGGCGAACTCAAACAATTGAATTATGATTTTGGAAAAGTTACTTTTAAATTGATGTCGGATTTCGGATGACAGGTGACGGATGTTAGATGGCGGATGGCAGAATTTGAATGAAATTTAAAATTATTTTTATTTACCATTCATAATTGAAAAAAGTGCCCTTTTATGAGTCAAGCAAAAAATGCGAAAAAAAAGAAATGTGACGTTTTTAAAACTGCGTTGGGAAGAAAAATATGGGTATTAAATTATTTAATAACGCATGTGCCAACTGCTTCGCTGTAATCAGCACAAATCACTTTCGCATCATTTTTTAATTTATTTTTAATATCAATTGAAAAATTACGAGTGGTATCCGTAAAAGTACAAGCACAAGTAAAATCTTTCCTGCAGGAAGTAAAACTTAAAGAAACTAAAACTACGGCAACGATGCTCAATAAAAAGATTTTCATTTGTAATAAATTTTTCGTGGTTCAAATATAGTACAATTTATTTCACTTGTTGCATATCGACTAAATTTTTGTAGAGGCCATTTTGAGCAATTAAAAATGCATGCGTCCCTTTTTCTTTGATTTCCCCTTTTTCTAAAACCACAATTTCATCGGCATTTTGAACGGTAGATAGTCGATGCGCAATGACAATGGAGGTTCTATTTTGCATTAAATGATTAATGGCATCTTGTACTTGTCGCTCACTCACCGTATCAAGCGATGAGGTGGCTTCATCTAAAATTAATATTGGCGGATTTTTAAAAATAGCACGAGCAATGGTGATGCGCTGTTTTTCACCACCCGAAAGTTTGGTGCCACGGTCGCCCACAATGTCATTATAACCACTGTCTTTACTGGTAATAAAGGCATGTGCATTGGCTACTTTAGCGGCGTTTTCAATTTCGGTTAATTTAGAATTGTCTCCACCTAAAGCAATATTGTTTTTGATTGTATCATTAAACAAAATAGGCTCTTGCGAAACAATACCCATTAAATGTCGGAGGTCTTCTATTTTGAACGATTTAATATTGATTCCATCCAATAAAATTTCGCCACTTTCTACATCATGAAAACGAGGAATTAAATCGACTAAGGTGCTTTTTCCTGCACCTGATGCACCTACCAAAGCAATGGTTTTCCCTTTTGGAATGATTAAATTAATATTTTTTAAAATGGCATTTCCATCATACGAAAAATGTACATTTCTAAATTCAATGGTGCCATTAAATGAATTTATTGCTTGCGCATTGGGTTCGTCAATAATTTTATTTTCTGCATTTAATATTAAATTGATACGTTCAATGCTTGCTCTTCCTTGATGCAGATTATAAAATATTTGTGATAAAGATTTTAATGGATTGATTAAAAAATAAAACATCGAAATGAACACGATAAACATGCCCGGTTCAATTTCTTGCGGAGTGCTTAATGCCATTTTTCCTCCAAACCAAATAATTACACTCAGTATTAAAATACCCAAAAACTCCGACATGGGCGATGCCATTTCTCTTCGAGATGCCACTGCATTGTTTAAATTATATAATTCTTTATTTTCATGTGCAAAGGTTTCATTTCTGTTTTGCTCGGCGCCAAATGCTTTCACAATGCGCAATCCACCCAGGGTTTCTTCAATAATAGAAAGTAAATTGCCTAAACGAATTTGCGTTTGTTGTGTATTTTTTTTCAAACTTTTGCTTATGCGTCCAATAATTAAACCAGCAATTGGCAAGAGCACCATTAAAAATAAAAAGAGTTTTAAGCTTATCATCGACAAGACAATAAAATAAAAAATAATGGTTACGGGTGTCGAAAATAATAATTCCATCATGCTGATAATCGAAACTTCTACTGCACTCACATCATTGGTCATTCTCGACATAATATCCCCTTTGCGCTCATTGGTAAAAAAACCGATCGGTAGTTGAATGATCTTCCCAAAAAGATCTTTTCGGATATTAAATAAAATACCATTTCTCAAAGGGTTTAAAATATAACGAGAAGTATATAAAAATACATTTTTGAAAAAAGTAGCAAAAACAACCACCAAACAAATAAATATTAATCCATATACTTTATCGCCACCATTTTGTTCGATAAAATGAGTCATCAAATATTTAAAATAATGTTCAATGGCTTCTTTGTTATTGAGCGAAGGAGCTTGTATGGAGTTCACTTTCTCTGCTTTGTCAAAAAGCGTCGTCAAGAAAGGCCCAATCATAGTAACTGTCAAGGTTGAAAAAACGACCGACAGTAAATTTGAGATGCCATAAGCAGCTACATATCCCCATTTTCCTTTTAAATAGGGTAAAATTTGACGAATTGCTTTCATTAGAATAATAAAATGTAAATTTACACTTTAATTAGTGGAACATGGAAGAAAGTAAACGACAAAAACAGATGGCAGGCTTAATTCAAACTGAAATGAGTGATATTTTTCAGCGCGAAGGGTTAAATGTTACGCAGGGAGGAATGATTTCGATTGCACAAGTAAAAGTTACGCCAGATTTAATGGAAGCTCGTTTTTATTTAAGTTTTTATAAAATTCCTGAACCCGAAAAAATGTTGAAATACATTAAAGAACAAGATTGGAAATTGCGTAAATTATTAGCAGCAAGAATTAAAAATCAAGTTCGAAAAATTCCTGTACTCTCTTATTATTTAGATGATACTTTAGAATATGCAGCAAAAATTGATGAATTGTTTAAAACAATTGAAATTCCTCAAGCAGAGGATTAAGCTATTTTAGGAAACACTAAGTTTGAAAAATCTTTCAATCCCAAGTGGGAATGAGTAGATGTAAAGCCTTCGCCATATTGAACGCCAATTTTTTTGCCCATCATCACATTTCTATATTCAATGGAATTTAAGTATTCTGGTGAGGAAATGTATGTGCTAGGTCCATCAATATCGGTTGAAAAGAATTGAGTTCGATACGCTAAAATACTTTCTTTTTTAGTTTCCCAAACATCCGAAATATCGATCACAAAATCAGGTTCTATATGTCGGTCTTGTATATAATTAAATATTTTTTTGGGACGCCAAGCTTTTTGAAGTTCGCCATTAAAGGAGGTTTCAATTTTTATTAAACCAGCCAAAAAACAAGCATCTTTAATTAATAAAGCTCCTTTTTCATGGTCAGGGTGACGGTCCTGAATGGCATTAGCTAATACTATTTCAGGTTGGTATTTTCGAATTGCGGTAATTAATTTTAAAAGATGTTCTTCATCATGTTGAAAAAAACCATCTCTAAAACCTAAGTTTTCTCTAGCATCTAATTGTAAAATACGAGCAGCATTTGCACTTTCATTGGCTCGAGTTTCTTTATTTCCACGAGAACCCAATTCTCCAGCGGTCAAGTCAAGAATACCTGTTTTGAGACCTAAGTTTTTATGAATCATTAAGGTTCCACTGCACGATAATTCTGCATCATCAGGATGTGCAGCAATGGCTAAAATGTCTAATTTCATGAAGTAAAATTAAGGTTTAATGCCTCAATTTTAAAATAAAAATTCTCTAGTCTCACATCTCACATCTTTTATCTATTTATATTCAAAGTGTCCTCTACGTTCAATTTCTAATACAATGGATTCCATCGCTTCATCTTCTCCTAGTGGTTCGTAATTGTTTTTTAAATTGTTGTCAAAAAGAATGGCAACCGTTTGCCATATTCTTGCATTAAAACCACCTTTTAAATCTTTGATAATTTGATAACAAGGCTTACCAGTTTGCCGAGCAATTAGTTTGACTAACACTTGACCCTGACTCATGGTTAAATTTTCTAATTCGCCTTTAAATTTTTTATTGAGTTCATTTTCTTTGTGTTGTTTGTAAATCTGTTTAGCATCCTTACTGTGCAACATGGTCATTGCTGAATCAATGTCGTGCATAATAAATCCGGCGGCTACAGCATAAGGATAAACTTTATACACGTTATATCGAAGTCTATCAAAAGCTTCACGTTGTTCTCTAGCTTCTTTCCTTCTTTTAGCTAATGCTTTATTTCCTTTTTCAATACAATAAGCATCGTGTAGCCAAACATGAGGCAAGGTATCATTATCAATCACTATACTTCCTACCACAATGGTATCATTTACCCCTTTTTGGGCAATTGCATTTTTGCTTGCCATAAGTAAACAAAAAATAAGGAATATGAAAATTCGGTTAAACATTGCTTGTACAAATATCGTCAGAATTTCTAATAATCAAATTTCAAAAATCATTAAACTCTACTTGTTTAACAAAAGCGGACAACAGTCATTTGACATCTGACAACTTTTTTAAGAAAACTCCCAACCAATATCTTTTCGATAATATTTGCCTTCATACTGAATTTTTTCAGCATTTGCTTTGGATGATTTTAAAGCCGTTTGTAAATCATCTGCCAAAGAAGTTATTGCCAAAACACGGCCTCCATTGGTAATCATATTATTGCCAACTTGTTTTGTAGCAGCATGAAATAAAAGACTGTTTTCACAATTTTCAAAACCAGTCATTATTTTACCTTTTTCAAAATCTTCAGGATAGCCACCACTCACCAACATTACTGTGGCTGCATGTTTTGGAGATAATTTACATTCGGCTCCTGCAAGTTCATTGTTTTTTAATTTCAACAACAAAGCAACCAAATCACTATCCAAACGAGGCATCACCACCTCTGTTTCTGGGTCGCCCATTCTGCAATTATATTCAATTACAAAAGGCTCATCGTTTACTTTTATTAATCCAATAAATACGAAGCCTTTATAAATAATTTTTTCTTGTTGAAGTCCTTTCACGGTTGGTTCTACAATTCTTGAAATGACTTTTTGCATAAAAATGTCATCTGCAAAAGGTACCGGAGAAATAGCACCCATACCACCCGTATTTAATCCTTTATCGCCTTCGCCAATGCGTTTGTAGTCTTTAGCTGTTGGCAATAAACAATAGTTTTCGCCATCAGTGAGCACAAAAACAGAACACTCAATACCCGTTAAAAATTCTTCAATCACCACTTTAGCACCTGCTTTTCCAAATTTGTTTTCTTGCAACATTTCTTTGAATGCTTGCAAAGCTTCTTCATGTGTTTCAGCAATCACCACGCCTTTTCCTGCTGCCAAACCATCAGCTTTTAACACAATAGGCAAAGGGTGATTTTTGATATATTCAATTCCAGCTTCATAGTTGTCAGTTGTCGGTTGTTGGTTGTCTGGTTTTAGATTTGAAATATTTCCGTTCTCCGACATCCGACATCCGACAGCCGAAAACTCTTTGTATTTTGCTGTTGGAATATTCATTTTTAGCATAAACTCTTTGGCAAATGCTTTGCTACCTTCCAATTGAGCACCATGTTGAGAGGGTCCAATGATGTGAATATGGTTTAATGCATCTTGTTGAAAAAAATCATAAATGCCATTCACCAATGGATCCTCAGGGCCAACAATAACCATTTCAATTTTATTTTCTAAACAAAATGTTTTTTGAGTTTCAAAATCATTGACAGAAATATCAATATTAGTCCCTATTTCAGCCGTTCCAGGATTGCCCGGGGCAATAAAAACTTGAGTGCATAATTTACTTTGCGCCAATTTCCAAGCAATTGCATGTTCTCTGCCACCACCACCAATTAATAGAATATTCATGGGTGCGAAGGTAATTTTAATGTGTCAATATGCCAATGAGTAAATAAGGCATTCTAAAAATAATTCATCATTCATCATTTATAATTCGCAATTTATTTATATCTTGGCTACTTAAATTTATTAAATGGAAAATACACAAGTACAAAAAGGACACCCAAAAGGGCTTTACTTTTTATTTTTTACTGAAATGTGGGAACGTTTTAGTTATTATGGAATGAGAGCAATCTTTATTTTGTTCATGACAAGAATTCTCTTGTTAAATGATGCAGATGCTTCTGAAATTTATGGTAGTTATACCGGATTGGTTTATTTAACCCCACTTTTAGGAGGTTATTTATGCGATAAATTTTTAGGCAATAGAAGAAGTATTGTGATTGGTGGTCTTTTGATGGCTTTAGGTCAATTTTTAATGTTTATGAGTGCATCTGCCGGGGCAGCTGGTGGGGTTACGTTAATGTGGGCTGGTTTAACTGCTTTAATTGTAGGGAATGGATTTTTTAAACCAAATATTTCTACTATGGTTGGTCAACTTTATCCAGCAAACGACAGAAGAATTGACAGTGCATTTACTATATTCTATATGGGTATTAATTTAGGCGCATTCTTTTCTCCATTAGTATGTGGTTCAATGGACTTTAAATGGGGCTTTTTATGTGCATGTGTAGGAATGCTCATTGGTTTAGCAACGTTTATTATCTTTCAAAAGAAATACTTAATTTCTGAAGAAGGTAAAGAAATTGGATTGCCCGTAAAAACACTAGACTTAAAAGCTATTTTAACTATTGTTGGTTCAATTGCTATTATTTTCTTTATGTTGAATTTTAAACAAATGTTCAAGGATGTAGTGATAAATATCCCTGCAATTGGTGGCATTAATATCGGAGAAATTAAAATAATTAGTTGGTTTATTTATGGTGCAATGATTGCAATGCCAATTATTATTTTAATGGATAAAAGCTTGACAGGTATTGAAATGAAAAGAATTATTGTAATATTTATACTTGCATTTTTTGTTATCTTCTTTTGGGGTGCATTTGAGCAAGCAGGCGCTTCATTAACACTTTTTGCTGACAGACAAACAGACCGTCACATTTTTGGGTGGGAAATGCCAGCATCCTATTTTCAATCTGTAAATCCATTAGCAGTTATTGGTTTAGCTGGAATATTTACCTTAATCTGGGGTTTCTTATATTCAAGAAAATTAGAACCTTCTTCTCCTAAAAAAATGGCAATTGGTTTGGCTTTAGTTGCTTTAGGATATGTTGTAATTGCAATTGCGGTTAAAGGATTAGGGTTAGGTGAAAAAGTGTCAATGTGGTGGTTAATTGCTTTATATATTATTCACTCAATGGGTGAACTTTGTTTATCTCCAATTGGCTTATCCATGGTTTCTAAATTAGCGCCTTTGCGTCTATCATCTCTAATGATGGGAACCTGGTTTTTAGCTAATGCAGCGGCTAATAAATTTGCTGGAACATTAAGCGCATTAATACCTCCAAGTGGAGCTGCCGATCCAAATGTACCAGTTGTTTATCCATCAATTCTCGGGTTTCAAATCACTAACTTGTATGAATTCTTTATGTTATTCATTGTCATGACTGGGGTTGCAGCTGGGATATTATTTATTTTAAGCTCGTGGTTAGAAAAAATGATCGTAGAAAAGCATGTAGAAAATACAGAAGTTGCACACGAATTATAAAATTTGAAAGGATTTGTAAAATAATCATTTCTCTAATTTCTTCAAAAATCCTCACTTTTACAGTGAGGATTTTTTTTGCTATTCACACAAAAAAAGCAATTAATAATAGCTAATAACTACTTAATTAACAGATATTTGTGGTTATTAACAGCTATTCACGTCCTTTTTGTGGATAGTGACAAATTATCCACACTATATACAGGTTTGAAATTGTGAAAAACCCCTGAAAGTATTGAATTTGTTGATAGCCAATACGTTCAAGATGTGGATAAATTACTTTTAATATTTATTGTGATTGAATGTGGTAAAAAGTGTTATTTTGTGTTGTAAAAATAATTAATTTTGTATCATGTCTAATTACATTGGAGAATATGAAGTAACAATTGATGCCAAGGGAAGGTTTATGATTCCTACTGGTTTCAAGCGTCAGTTAAATACTGAGGCAGTTACAACCTATGTAATTAGCAGAGGTTTTGAAAGTTGTTTAACGCTGTACACAAACGATCAATGGAAAAAAATTGAAAAAGTGGTAAATGGTTTAAATGATTTTAATCCAAAATCAAGAATTTTAAAACGTAAGTTTTTAAACGGAGCAACTCCAATAGAAGCAGATGGTGCTGGAAGATTATTGTTGAGCAAACAATTATTGGAACATGCAGGTATTACCAAAGATGCTGTATTTTCTGCACAAGGCAATAAAGTAGAAATTTGGGATACCAAAACGTATCATGCTGCAATGGAAATGAGTGCAGATGATTATAGCAATTTGGCAAATGAGGTTTTAGGAAGTAATTTTTTAAATCCGAATGATGGAGAATAATCCGAATATATATCATACCTCAGTTCTTTTACAAGAGTGTATAGAGCAGTTAAATATTATTCCTGATGGAGTCTATTTAGATGCAACATTTGGAGGAGGAGGCCACAGCAAAGAAATTTTGAAACATTTAGGTCCTAAAGGAAAACTAATTGTATTTGATCAAGATGAAGATGCGCAACGAAACATTCCTGACGGTGAAGACAGAATCATATTTGTTCCTGAAAATTTTAGATACGCCGATCGTTTCGTGCGATTATATAAACTGGATAGATTAGATGGCGTATTGGCAGATTTAGGGGTAAGCTCTTATCAATTCGATACCGCTGAACGTGGTTTTTCTATTCGGTTTGATGCACCTTTGGATATGCGAATGGATAACCGAGTAGGTTTTTCTGCAGCAGATATTTTGAAAAAATATTCAGAGCAAAAATTGCAAAAATTGTTTGAAGAATATGGTGAAGTAACCAATTCAAAAACGTTGGCTAAACGAATTGTTGATATTAGAAATTCATCTTCATTGACAACCATTAATGAATTTAAACAAGCGATATCAACAGTTGTATATGGCAATCCGAATAAATATTTAGCACAAGTTTTTCAAGCATTAAGAATTGAAGTAAATGATGAACTAAATGCCTTGAAAGATTTTTTGCAAAACATAACCACAAAACTTTCACCGAAAGGAAGATTATGCGTAATCACATTTCATTCGTTAGAAGATAGAATCGTAAAAAACTGGATGAAAAATGAAACATTTGAAGAAGTACCAGATTTTTTACCCGTTATGAAAAAAGAAAAAAAATTAAAGATTATTTCGAAGAAACCAATTTTGCCAAACGATAAAGAAATTAGTCGGAATTCGAGAGCTCGAAGTGCAAAGTTAAGGGTGGCTGAGAAGAGTTGATTATCTGGAAATATCCCAAATATGTTGAAAATATTAAAAAGATTTACAAACTAAATACTAAAAATTAAACATTAAAAACGAATATAAGGGTGAACAAAATAAAAAACATATTGCACAATCTTCCCAATTGGAAACGCATGCTAAATACAGTAGGCAATGAGGGCATTGTAAACAATATGCCTTTTATCTTGTATTGCTCTTTATTAGGAATTATTTATATATCAATCAATCATTTAGCTGAAAATAGAATTAGAAAAATTAACGACACGGCAAAACAACTAAAAGAATTTCGTTGGAAATTTATTGATGAGAAATCACAAATCATGTTTTTAACGAAAGAAAGCGAACTCGCAAAAGGAGCTTCTAAATTAGGGCTGCAAATCACGAAAGTGCCACCTTATAAAATTCATGTTGAAATAAATAATAGCAATGAAAACAAGTAAAGACATACGTTTTAGGGTGTACCTCACTTTTCTTGCCATGTGTTTATTTGGCGTGATGATTATTTATAAAGGTGCAACCATTCAATTTAAAGAAGGTCCAGAACTTCGTGCTCAAGCAGATAGTATGCACACCAAAATTGAGGTGATTCAACCTGAACGCGGAAACATTTTTTCTGAAGATGGAAGTTTATTGTCATCTTCTATTCCTGAATTTGATTTGCATGTCGATTTTACCGCTATCAAAAAAGATACGTTTAATAAATACATTGAATCGTTGTCTAAAAGTTTGGCAACTATTTTAAAAGATAAAAACGCAGTTGATTATAAAGAAACTTTAAGCAACGAATTTAAAAATGGGAATAAATATTTCCTCTTAAAAAAGAAAGCTTCATATGCACAATATTTGGAATTAAAAAAAGTACAACCTTTCAAAAAAGGAATGAACAAAGGAGGTTTTATTACCGAATCCAATACGAAAAGAATAAATCCATTTGGATTATTAGCTAATCGTATTGTAGGACTTTGGCGCAAAAATGCACAAAATGTAGGCATTGAAAGAGAGTTTAATGAGGATTTAAGTGGAATGCAAGGTCAACGAGTGGTTCGAAAAATTGCTGGTGGTGCGTGGATGCCTATTGATGGATCTGAAATTGATCCAGAAAATGGACGGGACGTAATTATGACGTTGGATGTAAACATTCAGGATGTAGCTGAAAATGCATTAAAAAATCAATTAGAAAAAGAAGAAGCCACGTTTGGAACTTGCATTGTAATGGAAGTAAAAACAGGAAAAATAAAAGCGATGGCTAATTTAGGTCGTCAAAAAGATGGTTCTTATTATGAAGATTTTAATTATGCATTGAAAAGAATTGAACCAGGTTCTACATTTAAATTGGTTTCATTAATTTCTTTAATGAGGGATAAATTAATCAAAACATCCGACATGGTTAATTGTCAAGGAGGTAAAACAAAAATAGGTCCTTATACAATTAGTGACAGCCATGCTGGGCTCGGTATGTTAACCATCAAAGATGCATTCGCAAAATCTTCCAATGTGGCTTTTGCAAAATTGATTCATCAAAATTATAAAGACAAAATTGGTAGTTATTGGACAAACTTACATGCATTGGGTTTAGATCAAAAAACGGGTTTAGGAATGAGTGGTGAAACAACGCCAAGTTACCTAAAGGATTCAGTTACAAAAGGTCGTTTTGCTTTAGCTTTTATGGGAATGGGTTATCAAGTGATGATCACTCCTTTACATACTTGCATGGTGTATAATGCGATTGCAAATCATGGCAAATTAATGAAACCTTACTTGGTAAACAGTGTGCAAGAGTACGGAAAAGATGTAGTGAAATACGAACCTAAAGTGATGAATTCGGAAGTATTAGACAGTGCTTCTATTGAATTATTAAAAGAAACAATGAACGAAGTTGTAGAAACTGGAACAGGAAAAGCGTTGAAAAATAAATATTATACCATTTGTGGAAAGACTGGTACAGCGCAAGTTGCCGACAAAGGATTAAAATATTCCGATCGAGTATATCATGGTTCTTTTGTAGGATTTTTTCCAAAAGAAGATCCTCAATACACAATTTGTGTGGTTCTAAGAACCAAAAAAGGGTCTAATAATTATTATGGCGGACAAATTGCATTGCCGGTGTTTAAAGAAGTTGCAAACAGATTATTTGCAATCAATATGCACAATGTAAACTCTATAGCACAACAACAAAAAGTGAACGAAACTTTGGTTGTAAAAAGTATTAAAGGTTCAGAGTACGACGTATTAGCTCAAAAATTAAAAGTGCTAAAAAAAGCAGTCAATACGCCTAATTGGATTCAAAATATTCAAACCGATTCGATGGGAAATTTTACCTACGCGAACGTTGTAAATTATAAAAATGCAGTGCCAGATGTAAATGGAATGGGATTGAAAGATGCTATTTATTTATTGGAAAAAATAGGAATGAAAGTGATTCCAGTTGGAAAAGGAAAAGTAATTACACAATCCATTTTACCAGGAAGCAATTTTAATAAAGGTCAAAGAATAACTATACAATTAAGTTAATTGAAAAGAATAAAAAACATATTGTCAAATATTAATCTCATTCAATTGTTGGGTGATGAAAGTCTTGCTATTTCTATGCTTTGCATCGATAGTCGTAGGACAGAAAAAGATGCTATGTTTATTGCTGTAAAAGGAACAGCACAAGATGCACATCAATATATTGACCAGGTTATTGAACAAGGGGCAACAGCTATTGTTTGTGAAAACTTGCCATCAATATTAATTGAAAATGTAACCTATATTCAAGTAAAAAATACTTCAGAAGTGGTTGGTTTAATGGCTTCAAATTTTTATGAAAATCCTTCATCAAAATTAAAATTAGTGGGTATTACAGGCACTAATGGAAAAACAACTTGTGCTACTTTGTCGTTTCAATTATTCTCACAATTGGGCTACAAGTGTGGCTTAATTTCTACAGTTCAAAATCAAATAGGGGATAAAATAATTCCTTCAACACATACTACACCTGACGCAATAAGTTTACAAGCAATGTTAGCACAAATGGTAAATGAAGGTTGCTCTCATGTGTTTATGGAAGTAAGTTCGCATGCTATTCATCAATTTCGTATTAACGGAACAGAATTTGTTGGAGGCGCTTTCACAAACATTACACATGACCACTTAGATTATCATCAAACATTTGATGAATACATAAAAGTAAAAAAAATGTTCTTTGATTATTTGCCTAAAAAATCTTTTGCATTATCCAATGCTGATGACAAACGAGGTATGGTGATGTTGCAGAATACGAATGCGGATAAAAAAATATATTCGCTTAAAACATTAGCTGATTATAAAGGAAAAATAATTGAAAACAGTTTGACTGGGTTGTGCATGACAGTCAATAATCAAGAAGTTTTTTTTAGTATGATTGGCGAATTTAATGCCTATAACTTATTGTGTGTTTATGGAATTGCTATTGAATTAGGAGAAGATAAACAACAAGTATTAGAAATGCTTTCAACTTTAAAAGGAGCTGAAGGTCGTTTTGATTATATTTTTTCCAACAACAATAATATTTTAGGAATTGTTGATTATGCGCATACGCCTGATGCCTTATTGAATGTATTAGCAACCATCAATAAATTAAGAATAGGTACAGAAAAATTATATACAATCGTTGGTTGTGGAGGAGATAGAGATAAAACAAAAAGACCTGTCATGGCTTTGGTTGCTTGCGAACACAGCGATAAAGTAATTTTTACATCGGATAATCCACGAAGCGAAAATCCTAAAAAAATAATTGAAGAAATGGAAACAGGAGTTCCTGTTCATCAACGAAAAAAATATTTAATTATAGAAGATAGAAAAGAGGCAATTAAAACAGTGTGTAGTATGGCAAGTGCAGGAGATATCATTTTGGTTGCAGGCAAAGGTCATGAAAAATATCAAGAGATTAATGGGGTAAAAAATGATTTTGACGACAAGAAAATTTTAAACGAAATGTTTGTACTTTTTGACAACTAAAAACTAAAAAACTAACCATAAAAAATGCTTTATCATTTATTTACATATTTAAGAGAACACTTTAACATGCCAGGCGCAGGTGTGTTTTATTTTATTTCGTTCAGAACGGCCATGGCAATTATTTTATCTTTAATTATTTCATTGGTTTTTGGCAAAAGCTTAATTAAATATTTACATCGTAAGCAAATTGGAGAAACTGTTCGTGATTTAGGTTTAGAAGGAGAAAAACAAAAAAAAGGAACGCCTACTATGGGAGGTATCATTATTATTGCTGCCATTATTATTCCCACATTATTATTTGCAAGGGTAGAAAATGTATATATTTTGTTGATGTTAATTTCCACAGTTTGGTTAGGCTTAGTAGGCTTTTTAGATGATTATATAAAAGTATTCAAAAAAAATAAAGAAGGATTAGCTGGTCGTTTTAAAATTTTAGGACAAGTTGGATTAGGAATTATTGTAGGGTTAACCATGTACTATAATGAGAATGTGTACATCGTTCGTGAAACCACAGGAGGTAAACCAGCAATATATAGTTCAGTAGATGAGGTGATGAAAGAAGGCATTATAAAAATTGATGAGAAAGGAACAACAAGAACGTATGCACATGTAAAAAGTGTGGTTACTACAATTCCTTTTGCAAAAAATCATGAAATGAGTTATGCTAAAATCGCCTCTTGGTTTGGTGAAAGTGCTTTGAATTGGATGACACCATTGATTTATATTTTGTTTGTGATCGTAATAATAGTAGCCGTTTCAAATGGTGCAAATATTACAGATGGGTTAGATGGGCTAGCCACAGGAACGAGTGCTATTATAGGCATTTGTTTAGCCTTATTTGCTTACTTATCTGGACATTTTAATTTCGCTAGTTATTTAAACATTATGCCCATTCCAAATTTGGATGAGTTGTCAATTTTTATAGGTGCATTTGTAGGTGCTTGCATTGGTTTCTTATGGTATAATAGTTATCCTGCACAGGTTTTTATGGGCGATACCGGGAGTTTAGCATTAGGAGGAATTATTGCTTCATTAGCAATCATCATCAGAAAAGAATTATTGATTCCAATTATTTGTGGTGTGTTTTTAGTAGAAAATTTAAGCGTAATCATTCAAGTAGGTTATTTTAAATGGACCAAACGAAAATATGGAGAAGGACGTCGTATTTTCTTAATGTCACCGCTTCATCATCATTACCAAAAACTAGGATATCACGAAAGTAAAATCGCAATTCGTTTTTGGATAATCGGAATCGTATTAGCTGTTTTGAGTATAGTAACCTTGAAATTACAATAAGAATAAACTAAGTAAAAAGTATATAACATAAAATAAAAATGAACTACGAACTTGTCATATTAGGCAGTGGCGAAAGCGGAACAGGTGCAGCTTTGTTAGCTAAGCAAAGAGGCTTAACTGTGTTCGTTAGTGACAAAGGTGCAATACCAGATAAGTTCAAAAAAGAATTATTAGACAATGAAATTCCGTTTGAAGAAGAGCAACATACAGAAGCCATTATATTAACAGCAAAAGAAATTATCAAGAGCCCCGGCATCCCTGACAAAGTAGATATCATCAAAAAAATAAAAGCAAATAATATCCTCATAATGAGTGAAATTGAATTTGCATTCAGATATAAACAAAACAGTAAAATTGTTTGCATCACTGGCAGCAATGGGAAAACAACTACAACAAGTTTGATATTTGATATTTTCAAAAAAGCAAATTTGAATGTTTCAGTGGTAGGAAACATTGGTTTTAGTTTTGCCAGACAAATTGCAATTAAACCAACTGAATGGTATGTAATGGAAATTAGCAGTTTTCAGTTAGATGACATTCACACCTTTAGACCAGATGTGGCAATAATTATGAACATCACACCTGATCATTTAGATAGATATAATTATGATTTCAATTTATATGTGCAATCAAAATTTAACATCGCAAAATTTCAAACAAAAAAAGACATCATCATACTTTGTAAAGACGACAAGGCAAGCATTAATTACTTAGAACAATATACATTAAACTCAAAAATTATTTTTTTTACCATGAACGAACAATTAACAACAGAAGGCGCATACATAGACCAACATCAAATGGTAATTAATTTAAATGGGCAGCCATTTTCTATCGACATCAATGAATTGGCATTGAAAGGAAAACACAATCAATATAACTCAATGGCAGCTGGAATTTCAGCTCGTGTAGCAGAAATTAGAGATAGCAATATTCGGGAAAGCTTACGCAATTTTACGGCCATCGAACATCGCATGGAAAGTGTTGCTAGCATAAGAGGAATAGAATTTATTAATGACAGTAAAGCAACGAATTTAAACAGTGTTTGGTACGCATTGGAAAGTATGAATAAACCTACGGTTTTAATTTTAGGTGGCGTAGACAAAGGAAATGACTACAGTGAAATATTTGAATTAGTAGCTGAAAAGGTGAAAGCAATCATTTGCCTTGGGTTAGATAATGTAGCAATCAAAGAAGCCTTCGAATCAATCGTGCCAATCATTGAAACCAATAATACAAACGATGCAGTAAGAGAGGCGTATGAACATGCTACAACTGGCGATTGTGTATTGCTTTCTCCTGCTTGTGCTAGTTTCGATTTGTTTAAAAATTATGAAGACAGAGGCGAACAATTTAAAGGAGCAGTGAGAGCACTTTAGAAAAAGGACAACATTTAAAAATTAAACAAAATGGCAATGCAACAATTACTTAATAAAACGAAAGGCGACAGAATTATCTGGGGCGTTGTTATTGTGCTATCGTTGGTTAGTATTATGGCTGTTTATAGTTCAACTGGTTCATTGGCCTATCGATTAAATAAAGGGCACACAGAAATTTATTTAATAAAACAAATAGGAACGTTGTTAGCTGGAATGGGAATTATTTATCTATCTCATAAATTAAAATATACGGTTTATTCTAAAATTGCAATCATACTGTTTGCAATCAGTATTCCCTTATTGTTATATACATTGGCTTTTGGAACAACTTTAAACGAAGGATCAAGATGGATTCGGGTTCCTGTTGTGGGTGTAACTTTTCAAACATCTGATTTAGCAAAGCTAGGATTGTTTATGTTTTTAGCGCGTCAATTATCCAAAATTCAAAATGATTTAGATAATCTCAAACGAATAGCAATTAATATTTTTGCTCCAGTTATTATAATTTGTGGACTAATAGCATTGGCAAATTTATCTACAGCATTAATGATCGCTTTTTCATGCGGCGTGTTATTTTTTATTGGAAGAATTCGGTTTAAGCATTTATTAATTTTAGGTGTAGCCGGTATTATATTATTTGCTGCAATATTTACATTTTCAAAAATAACTGGTATAGGACGAGCTGCCACGTGGGAAGCTCGTATCAAAAATTTCTCTTCAGATAAAAAAGATGACGTGCCATTTCAAGTGCAACAAGCAAAAATTGCCATTGCACAAGGTATGCTTTTAGGCAAAGGTGCTGGAAATAGTTCGCAACGAAATTTTTTACCTCATCCATATTCAGATATGATTTATCCAATTATTATAGAAGAATATGGTTTAATAGGAGGCTTTGGATTGTTGTTTTTATACTTGCTTTTTTTATGGCGTAGTATATTAATTTTCCGAAGATGCCCTTTTGCATTTGGTGCTTTTTTAGCTGTAGGATTAAGTTTTACATTGGTTTTTCAAGCGTTCTTAAATATGGGTGTAGCTGTTAATCTATTGCCTGTAACAGGATTAACATTGCCTTTGGTGAGTATGGGAGGTTCCTCTATTTGGTTTACTTGTTTTGCCATTGGAATTATTTTAAGTGTAAGCAAATTTGTGGAAGAGGCCGAGCCTAATGAAGAAATTATAAATGAAAGTATAGAAACTGAACAAGAATAAAAATGAGTCAATTAAAATTCATAATAGCAGGAGGCGGTACGGGAGGACATATCTTTCCGGCAATTGCAATTGCAAATGCGTTGAAGCGTTTGCAACCTGATTGTGCTATTTTATTTGTGGGTGCCAAAGGTAAAATGGAAATGGAAAAAGTACCTCAAGCTGGGTATGAAATTATTGGGTTAAATATTGCTGGTTTTAATCGTATTTCGTTATTCAAAAATATATCGTTACCTTTTAAATTGGTAAAAAGCTTTTTGGATGCTAAAAAAATTATCAATGATTTTAAACCAAATGCAGTGGTAGGAGTAGGAGGTTATGCAAGTTTCCCTATGTTGTACATGGCACAAGCTGCAGGCATTCCTACATTAATTCAAGAACAAAATTCATTTGCAGGAAAGAGCAATAAAATATTAGGTAAAAAGGCAAAAGCTGTTTGTGTAGCATATGACAATATGGAACAATTTTTCCCTAAAAATGTACTCATTAAAACTGGAAATCCTGTTCGTGCAAATATTACTACAAGCAACATCGGTCGCACTCAAGGCATTGAATTTTTTAAATTAGATGCTACTAAAAAAACAGTATTTGCTTTTGGAGGAAGTTTGGGTGCAAGAAGTATTAATGAAACGTTGATAAACGAATTTAAAAATATCATTACCGATAATGCCCAACTCATTTGGCAAACGGGTACGCCTTATTTTGAAAAAGCAAAAGAAGCCATTAAGGGATTTGAAAGTCAAGTAAAAGTATTTGAATTTATTCGTGAAATGGATTATGCTTATGCAGCTGCTGACGTAATTATATCAAGGGCAGGTGCTTCTTCAATTGCTGAATTGGCAATCGTTGGAAAGCCAGTTGTGTTTGTTCCGTTTCCTTTTGCTAGCGAAGATCATCAAACACATAATGCCATGGCATTGGTTGAAAAAAATGCGGCACTGATCGTAAAAGACAGTGAAGTAAAAAAAGAATTATTTCTAAAAATAAAATTATTGATGCATGATAATCAGCTCTGTTCATCTATCAATGAAAATTTAAAACCGCTTGCAATAAGAGATGCAGATACTCAAATTGCTACTAAACTTTTAGAAATAATAAAATGAATTTAAATAATATAAAGAGTGTTTATTTTGTAGGTATCGGTGGAATCGGTATGAGTGCGTTGGCTCGTTTCTTTAAAGAAAGAAATTGCACCGTTAGTGGTTATGATAAAACCAATACACCATTAACCGAAAAGTTGATGCAAGAAGGAATTGATATTCATTTTTCTGAAGATTTGAATTTAATTAATAAAGAGGTTGATTTAGTAGTTTACACACCAGCTATTCCAAAACAACAATTAGAATTAGTTTGGTATCAAGAAAATAATTATAAAGTGGTTAAACGCAGTGATGTGTTACAATATATTTCGGATGAAATGCAAGCAGTTTGTGTGGCTGGTACGCATGGCAAAACAACTATTTCTACATTAATTTCTCATATTCTTAGACATACAGAATATGGTTGCAATGCTTTCCTTGGTGGTATTTCTAGTAATTATGGAGTAAATTATTGGAGCAGTTCAAACAGTTGTGCTGTAATAGAAGCTGATGAATATGATCGAAGTTTTTTAAAATTACATCCGCATATCGCAGTCGTAACAGCAATGGATGCAGACCATTTAGATATTTATGGAACAGTAGAAGAAATGGAACGTTGCTATATCGAATTTGTATCTCAAGTAAAAGATACGGTGGTTTATAAGCATGGATTAAAGCACAGTTCGTTATTTAAAGCACCCAAAAAAGTTTCATATAGTTTGCAAAATGATGCTGCTACTTTTTATGCAACTGATATTAAAATGAAGAATGGTTCTTACACATTTACATTTAATAAAGAAGGGAGTGTGTTAGCAACAATTTCATTAAATATTGGTGGTATGCACAATGTAGAAAATTGCATAGCAGCATTAGCAGTTTGTGACTTGATGAAAGTTGATATGAAAAAAGTTGAATTGGCAATTGCTGATTTTAAAGGAGTAAAACGTCGCTTCGAGTATATTGTAAAAAATGAAAAATGCGTTTATATTGATGACTATGCGCATCACCCAGAAGAGTTAAGAATGTTATTGAGCAGTGCTAAAGCTTTGTTTCCGAATAAAAAGGTAAGTGTAGTTTTTCAACCACATTTGTTTACCCGAACGCGTGATTTTGTAGATGGGTTTGCTGAAAGTTTAGATATTGCAGACGAAGTTATTTTATTGGATATATATCCTGCAAGAGAACTTCCAATTGAAGGTATAACAAGTGAAATAATTTTGAATAAAATGGGAATTGATAACAAACATATTTTAAGTAAAGAAGGCGTAATGCAATGGGTGGAAGCATCATCGTTTGATGTGCTCGTTACTGCTGGTGCTGGCGATATTGATACACTCATTGATTCGATTAAAACAATTTTAGAAAATAAATAATCATGACAGATAGAGCAAAAAAAATACTACGCAATATTTTCTTTTTATTATCGATCCCGATAATAATAGGAGCATATGTGTATGCTCAAAATAGTTCTAAAGAAGAATTCTGTAAAGGATTAATTATTACTATTGAAAATCCTGAAATTAATTTTGTAACGAAAGATGACGTAATTAATATAATTGAAGATTTAGGAATTCGTCCAGAAAAAACATTGATAAAAACAGTCAATTGTAAAGTGGTAGAAAAAAAGATCGAAAGTAATCAATGGGTAAAGTCGGCTGAATTGTTTGTTTCATCCAATAATTTTATCAATGTAAAAGTTCAACAAAAAATACCGGTAGTTCGTATTCAACAAAAAGACAGCACCGATTATGCTTATTACTTAGATGAATATGCCAATCCAATTTCTTTATGTAAGCAATATACACCTCGGGTTTCTGTGGTAACAACGGAGCGCTTGGCATACACCAAAACCGATTTAAAATTGAAATCGGCTTTAGTTCAATTGGCACAATTTATTGATAAAGATACCTTTTGGAATGTAGCAATCGCACAAATTGATATCAATACAAAAAATCAAATATCGTTAGTGCCAATGATGGGTACACAAACAATTATTTTGGGTACCACTGACGATTTAGAAAATAAAATGGCTCGTTTATTTACCTTCTATCAACAAGGTATGAATACTATAAAATGGACTTTATATGACGAAATAGATTTGCGTTTTAAAGGACAAATAGTTTGTAGAAATACTCGGGGACAAATTTTAGCAGAAGATCCGTATGCTAAAGAAATTCCTAAAGCAAAACAAGATGCACAAAAGGAAATTTCAACTCCAAAACAAGACGCTCCTAAAAAAGAACAGGCAAAAGCAAAAGTAGAAAAAGAAAAAAAAGAGCGTAAAAAAACGGCCGCTAAAAAAGTGCCTACAATGGCAGAAATAAAGATGGTTTCGCAAGATTCAAAAAATAAACCGAGCCCTTCTAAACCTCTTAATCCTTAACAAAAAAACTAAAAACTCTAAAATAGATATTATGCAAAAAGAAAATCCTGTAATCGTTGGTCTAGACATTGGTACCACAAAAATTGCATGCATCGCTGGTCGTAAAAATAAATTCGGGAAACTAGAAATTTTAGGTTTCGGAAAATCAGACAGCAGTGGTGTTACGCATGGTATGGTCTTAAATATTGAAGACTGTATTAAGTCTATACATGTTGCATTAGATATGTGCATGGCAAGCAATCCTAACTTAACCATTAAAGAAGTTTATGTAGGAATAGCAGGTCACCATATTAAAAGTATTCAAACCCATGGCGATAGAGTATTGGCAAATATCGAAGAAGAAATTCGTAAAGAAGATATCGATAGTTTGTTGAAAGATCAATACAAAACATTCCTTCCTTCTGGAGATCAAATTATTGATATTATTCCTCAAGATTTTACGATAGATACCTTGTCTGGTTTTTCTATGCAAGATGTTATTGGTATGACGGGAATAAAAATTGGAGCTAATTTTCATATTGTCACTGGAGATAAAACGGCTATTAGAAATATACATCGTTGTGTAACTCGTGCCGATTTAAATACAAAAGATTTAGTTTTGCAACCCTTAGCATCAGCAGCTGCTGTTATGTGTGCTGAAGATTTTGAATCAGGTGTGGCAATTGTTGATATTGGAGGTGGAACAACTGATTTAGCTGTGTTTCATGATGGTATGTTGAAACATACAGCAGTCATTCCAATTGCTGGAGTCAATATCACAAATGACATTCGTCAAGGATTGGGTGTGTTGCGTTCTCAAGCTGAACAAATGAAAACACAGTTTGGTATGGCATTGGCAGACGAAGCAAAATCGAATGCATTTATTACTATCCCTGGTTTAAAAGGGCAACAACCAAAAGAGCTTTCTGCTAAAAATTTAGCACACATTATTCAATCTCGTATGGAGGAAATTTTGGAATATGTAACCTATCACTTAAAGCAATTAAATTTAATTGATAAATTACATGGAGGTATTATTCTTACAGGTGGTGGAAGTCAGTTAAAACATTTAATTCAATTAACAGAATATAAAACTGGTTTGTCGGCTCGTATTGGTTTCCCAAATGAGCATTTGGCCGCTGGTCATCATAAAGAGTTAATGATGCCTATGTATGCAACTTGTATAGGATTAATTTTGAGAGGGTATGATGATTTTGAAAGCAATCGTTTACGTTTTATTTCTTCAAATTCTGATGATTCTTTAAATTCAGAAAACCCTGATACAGTTGTGGATGGTCATTTTGTAGAAATGGCAAAAACATTTGAACAAACTCCAGAAGATTTGTTACGAGAAGCATTTGGAGAGAGTGTTACCCACATAGACGCACAACATTTTGCAGTTACGCCAGATGAAACAGTTTCATACGAATCGATGTCATCTAACTATGCTCAACCTAATATGTTTGACACAGTAGCTGAAACCCCTGAGCAATTTGAAGCTTCACAAGAAGTAAAAGAAGAAAAAACAAAAGAACGTTCACAACTCATCGGAAATATTTTTGGATCAGTAAAAAATAAAGTTATTTATTGGTTTGAGAATATTGATGATCAAAAACTAGATTAATTTAAAATTAGATAGCCTACAAATTTTAAAATTCGCAAATCATAAAAACAATTAAACATTTTTAAAACCCATAAATTCAAAAAAATGATTCAATTTGAGCTTCCAAAAAACGAAAATTCTAACATCATCAAAGTGATTGGTGTTGGAGGTGGTGGCGGAAACGCTGTTAATTACATGTACAATTTAGGCATCGATGGTGTAGATTTTATTGTGTGTAATACCGACCAAAAAGCATTAAACAATAGTACAGTGCCAACAAAAATACAATTAGGGCCATCGCTTACACAAGGCTTAGGTGCTGGTGCTAATCCTGAAATTGGTCATAATGCAGGTATTGAGAGTATAAATGAAATCGAAAATTTATTAGTGAATAATACCAAAATGGTTTTTGTAACCGCTGGTATGGGTGGTGGAACAGGTACTGGAGCAGCGCCTATTGTGGCTAAAGTAGCAAAAGATTTAGGTATTTTAACAGTAGGTATTGTTACTACGCCATTTACCTACGAAGGAAAAAGACGTCAACGTCAAGCAGATGAAGGAATCAATCAATTAAGAAATCATGTCGATACGATCTTGGTTATTTCAAACGATAAATTGCGTCAAAATTTTGGAAATATACCTGCATCACAAGCATTTGTAAAAGCAGATGATATATTAGCAACGGCTACTAAATGTATTACTGATGTAATTAATTCACAAGGGCATATTGTGGTCGACTTTGCTGACGTTAGCACGGTTATGAAAAATGGAGGTTCGGCTATTTTAGGAAGTGCTATTGCCGCTGGCGAAAATCGTGCTTATACTGCAGTAGAAAATGCCATTAATTCTCCTTTGTTAAATGATGACAGTATTGCAGGGGCTAAATGGGTTTTGTTAAATATCAACTCAGCCCATGGTATTCATGAGCATACATTAGATGAGGTAGAAATGATTCAAGCATTTGTGCAAGATCAAGCTGGCGAAGATTGTGATGTAATTTTTGGTACTGGTTTTGATGATAATTTAGGGGATAACATTAGCGTGACTATTATTGCAACTGGTTTTCAATATAACACTACTGAAAAAGCATATTCTGCCGAAGTAAAAAAACCATATTCGGAAAGAAATAAAGAAATTTATGTGTTAGGTGATACAAGCGAAACTCCTGTTGATGAAACACCTAAAAGCGAAGAACCTACAGCAAGTGTTGTAGAAACTCCAGTAGCAACTATAGATGCAATGGCACCCACAATGCATATTATAGAAGAACCTGCTATCCCAAACATCATGTCGATAGGAATGGGATTTGCAAGAACAATGATGCGCCCTACGACCCAAGCAACAATAAAATTAGACGTTGCAGAAGAGCCTAAGGTGGTGTTTGAATTAACACCCATTTTAGAAGAAACGTCGTCAACTATAGAAGAGACTTTGGTAGAATACAATGCACCATCAATACAAGAAGAAACCATTGAAGAACCAATCATGCGCTACGAAGAAATTTCAACAACGCCAATTCAAATGGATGTGCACAACGAGTTAGAAAAAATGTTTTCGACAACAAAGCCAGATATGAGCGTTGTAGAAAAAATAGAAACGCCTATTCAAGATGAATATGTAACTGTTAAAGGCATCACGCTAAATCGTCGAAAAGGAAGCCGTTTATTGAGCGACACTGAACTCGAAGCTGAAGCCAATTTTGAATTGCAAAAACGTGCATTTGATGACCGTGCATCCAAACTTCGTTCAATGAGTTTTAATGTAAACAAAGCCGATATTGATAACGATGAAAGCAATACACCAGCTTATTTAAGAAGTGGCTTACAGTTAGAAAACCATCCAGCATCCAACGAAGAAGTCTATTCAAACATCAATATTTTAGATGGCATTCAAAACGGTTCACCTATTAGCAATCGCAACAGTTTTCTTAATGGTAAAGTACCTGATTGATATTTTTTAGTTTTAGTTTTTAGTTTTTAGATTAAAAGGACAGCGAAAGTTGTCCTTTTTTTATTTTTTTTAGAACAAAATTTGAGGCATTTAGTAATTATTATCGCAATAACTATATACTATTATCTTTTACAAGCATACAATTCGACATGGCATATTTCTTTTCCTTATATTAAATAAATGATAAAGTTGGCAAATTTTTATAATGTTATTTATATTTGACAGCAATGTGTTTCTTTGTTGTTGAATAAAATAAACTACACCCATAAGCTTTGTGTTTATTTTTAAATAGTATCAAAAATTAAGACAAATGAGTGCGCAGTTTTATGTATTAATTTATAAAAATTATTCTATAAATAAGAAAATAAAAAAATAAAAGAAAATGAATGCACAAATAGAACAAATTAGAAAAACGATAGAGCCTTTAAGACAGCAAATTATTAATCACAAAGTATATTCAATTATAAGTGATATAGAAGATTTGAAAATTTTTATGCAATACCATGTTTATGCTGTTTGGGATTTCATGTCATTACTAAAAACACTTCAAAATAATTTAACATGCACTACAGTTCCTTGGTTTCCAAAAGGTACTGCCGAAACACGTCATTTAATAAATGAAATTGTAATTGGCGAAGAGTCAGATGTCGATCAGTTCGGACAAAGAAAAAGTCATTTTGAATTATACCTTGATGCAATGAAACAATCTGGTGCAGATATTAGCCAAATAGAATTGTTTATAAAAAATTTAAAGAATACAAATGATTTAAATGCAGCTTATACTGCTTCCAATTCTCCCTTAGAAGCACGTAATTTCGTAGATTTCACATTCAATATTATCAATAGTAAAAAAGAATATTTACAAGCTGCAATTTTTACCTTTGGACGAGAAGATTTAATCCCTGAAATGTTTATTTCAATTGTTAATGATACAAATAAAAATTTCCCTGAATCTATTTCATATTTTAAATATTATCTCGAAAGACATATTGAGGTTGATGGGGGGTCGCATAGTCACTTAGCATTACAAATGACTTCGAATCTTTGTGGTTCAAACGAACAGTTTTGGCAGGAGGCAGAACAAGCTGTAATGGAATCTTTACAAAAACGAATTGCGCTTTGGGATGCCATTTATAATTGTATCGTTGAGAGAAGACTGAAATAGCAAAAGAAAAACACAGCTATAAAAAATGCTGTTTAAACAATTCCATTTTTTGCAAGTCAATGGTTTTAGAAGAAAGTATGGAGAAGAGTAGAAGCCAAGCAATTTTTTTCTTATCATTACAAAATATATAAAAACGGAGTTTATGAAACAATATTTATACATAGGATTTATGTTTTCGTTAGCTATAATGAGTAGTTGCAATGAAGCTAAAATGGCTGTTAAACAAGGCGATTACAACAGAGCAACGCAATTGAGTACTTATAGAGTGCAACAAAGTAAAAAGAAATATAAACAAATTGATTTGTTGGAAAAATCCTTCGCGATAGCCAATAAAAAAGATTTGGAAGATATTTCGTTTATGAAAAATCAAAATATTCCTGCTAACAATGAAAATATATTCAATCTTTATCAAGGCATTAGAAGCCGACAAGAAGCGATAAAACCGTTGTTGCCAATTTATAATAAAATTCAACGTCGCAATGCTATTTTTAATTTTGTGGATGTAAACAATGAATTAATAAGCAGTAAAGAAGCAACGATGGATTATTTGTATAAGAAAGGGGTTTTGCTTTTAAATAAATACAATCGTTTTGATTCAAGAGAAGCGTATACGATTTTTAATAAAGTGATTTCTTTGAATCCAGATTATAAGGAGGTGCAAAATTTGAAAGAGCAAGCTTATCGAGATGGACAAAATTATGTGTTTGTTAAAATGGTAAATGAGGCTAGGGTAGTATTACCAGAAGATTTTGAATACAAAGTATTGAGCATTACAACCAGTGATTTGCAGAATGAATGGACTACTTATGATACTCGAAGACGCGAGCATATTACCTATTCACACAGTATTATTGTTCGTTTACAAAACATTGATGTGAGTCCAGAAAAAGAGTTTCAACGGGAGTATATTGAGGAAAAAGACATTGAAGAAAGAGTATTGGCAAAAGATGCGAGCGATAAGGTTGTGAAAGATTCATTAGGTAACGATGTATATAAAATGGTAACTAAACACGTCAAATGTAAGGTAACTGAATTGGAGCAAAATAAAGGGGCAAATGTGAGTGG